>NZ_CP158375.1:3812500-4007162 GCF_041021955.1 Caulobacter sp. 73W | reverse complement strand
GAATCCGGCTCCTTGGCCACCAGCAGCCGGCCGTCGCCGAGTTTGAAATCGACTGCGCCCTTGGCGCACTCGCGCACATAGGTGAAGCCGAGCGGATCATCCGACAGCCGGATCATAAGCGGATCGATCTCGAAGAAGGTCATCTTGTCGTCCGCCTGGCTGTAGGCGGCGATGGCCCCGGTCCCCAGACCCAGCACGCCTACGTTCAGCGGCCTGGGCTGAGCGCCCTTCGTTCCGAACACCTGGGCGATGGGCGTGTTGCGGGCGTAGTAGAGCAACGGCTGACAGCGGAAGGCCGGGTTCTGCGCCTGGGCTCCGTGCAGCGTCGTGCCGTGCGTCAGCATCCGCACCTCGCCGCCGAGCCCCTTCACATTGATGCTGGAGACCCGCGCCACGCCGAAGAAGCTGCGCCAGGTCTTTTCGACCTCCGCCCGCTGCCCGGCCGACTGCGCGCCGACCAGCAGCATCACCAGCAAGATCGCATAGACCAGCGCGTGACGGCTCATGATGCTGCAGGCGGCGACGACGAAGACCAGGGCCGTCGCCGCCTCGGCCTTGACGCCGCGCGGCTCGGCCATGACCACGGCGACGAAGGCCGCGAAGACGCCGGTGACGAAGACGCCCCATTCGAAGTTGCTCAGCTTGGGCTGCCGCCACGGCCGCACGGCGGCGGCCAGCAGCAGGACCAGGGGATATTCCATCACCCGGGAGAAGATCACCGGCGCGAGGAAGGCGTTGAAGGCCCCGCCCAGCACGCCGCCGACGGAAAGCCACAGGTAGAATTCAGTCAGGTCGCCGGCCGCCGGCCGCCGGGCCACCAGGGCCTGATGACTGACAAGCGCCGTCATGAAGAAGGCCGACAGGTGGATCGCGCCTTGCACGATCGCCCCATGCGTGGGGAATGGCGTCAGAAGGACCGCCGCGGGCAGCAGCACCGCCTGCAGGAACAGCGCCCAACGTTGCGAGATCAGCGGCTTGGTCTGGAAAGCGATGATGAAGCTGACCAGATAGAGCGCCAGCGGCCCCACCCAGAGGAACGGGGCGGAAGCCACGTCGGCCGTCAGGTAGGCGGTCGTCCCCAGCAGGAGGCTGGACGGCAGCGCCGACAGCCCCAGCCAGATCAGGCGCTGACGCCAGGTCACTGGCGGCGCGGCCTCGTGCTTGTCCGTAAGCGCCAGATCCGGAACATTGCGCAGGCTCAGGGCCAGCAAGGCGATGAGCAGGAAGAACAGCGCATAGCCGCCGGTCCAGGCGTAACGCTGCACGCCGACCGTCAGCACCGGCTCGATCAGCACCGGATAGGCCAGCAGAGCGATCAGGCTGCCCAGGTTGCTGGCGGCGTAGAGCGCATAGGGCTCGCTGCCGTCATTCACCGCCCTCGCCCGCCAGGCCTGAATCAGGGGCGCGGTAGCCGACAGCACGGCGAACGGCAGGCCCACCGACAACGCCAGCGCGCCGAGCAGCCACAGGGCGGGCATGTCCGTTCGCGGGTCGCCCATCAGGGTCGTGATCCGCAGAGGCAGCACGATCGCCGCGATCAGCAGGGCGATCAGGTGCATCCCCAGCTGACGGCGAAAACTCAGCTTCTGCAGCAGGTGGGCATAGCCGTATCCGACCAGCAGCGCCGCCTGGAAGAAGGCCAGGCTGACGTTCCAGACCGCCTGAGTCCCCCCAGCAGGGGCAGCAGCAGCTTGGCCATCATCGGCTGGACGGAGAAGATCAGCGCGGCGCTGGTGAAGACCGCGGCCACGAACATGGCGGGCGGCGGCGCGGCGCGAACGGACGGAGCAGCGTCGGTCATGGAGACTCATGCAACATCCGGTCCTGTTGCATGACCGGCGACGAAGGCTGACCTTTGCGCGTTCATGTTTCAAGCTTAAGGACGCGCGATGTTCTCGATCGAGATCGAAACCCTTGCCAGGCTTCTGATTGACGAGGCCCGCGACCGGTCGCTGAGGCTGGTCACGGCGGAAAGTTGCACCGGCGGACTGGTCGCCGGGGCCATCTGTGCGATTCCCGGCGCCTCGGACGTCTTTGAGCGCGGCTTTGTGACCTACACCAATCGCGCCAAGCAGGAGATGCTGGGCGTCCCCGGCGACATGCTGGCCGATCATGGCGCCGTCTCCGAGCCGGTGGCCCGCGCCATGGCCGAAGGCGCCCTGGCCGCATCCAACGCCCATATCGCCGTCGCCATCACCGGCGTGGCCGGCCCCGGCGGCGGAAGCCCTCTCAAACCTGTCGGAACGGTCCACTTGGCGGTCGCCCGGGCCAACCGCTCCGTCGCCCATCGCCGCGAGCAGTTCGACGGCGAAACCCGGGCGGAGGTTCAGGCCGCCGCCATCGCCGTCGCCCTGACCATGATGCGCGAGGCCGTCTAGCATGGTGCGGGTCAGCCGCACCGAGGCGCAGTCCTGGGGGCTCGCCGCCCTTTCCAGGCGCGCCATGGCCGCCGCCGCGGCCAAGCGATCGGACCTGCGCCACGCCATCCGTGTGACGGCGGCGGTCGGCGTCTCCTTCGCCCTGGCCACCGCCTTGCAACTGCCGCAGGGCTTCTGGGCGGTCTTCACCGCGGTGATCGTCGTCCAGACCAGCATCGGCGGCACCATCACCGCCACCATGGACCGCCTGACCGGCACCGTCGTCGGCGGCCTGATCGGCGCTGTCGCCGCTTACCTCAAGGCGCTGTTCGGCCTGGACGCCGGTCTGGTCCTGTGTGGCGTCACGGCGGTCACCGCATTCGCCGCCGCAGGCCGGCCAAAGCTGAAGGTGGCGCCGATCACGGCCGTGATCGTGGTCATCGCCACGCCGCACGACCTTGGCCCCTGGCATGCCGCCTTCTATCGGGTGGCCGAAATTCTGGTCGGCGGTCTGGTCGGTGTGGCCGCCACCCTCTTCATCTTCCCCGCGCCGGCGCATCGCCTCGTGGTGTCGCGTCTGACAACAGCCATGAACAAGCTCGCCCAGGTGCTGGAGCTCTATGCCGGCATCCTCAAGGGTGAGAGCCACAAGGAAGACGTGGACGAGGCCCATCGCGACCTGCGCGAGGTGATCGGCAAGATTGAGACCGCCGTCACCGAGGCCCAACGCGAGACGGACAGCCACCTTCCCGGCCGTCACACGCCCGAACGGGCGCCGCGCGTCCTGTGGCGGGTGCGCAATGACACGGTCACGGTGGAGCGCGCCCTGGGCGCCGTCCAGGAAAGCCCGGCGCTCAATCGTCTGCGCCCCTCGGCGATCTGCCTGATCGAGGCTCAGATCAAGCGGCTGAAGAACTGCGCCGAGGCCGCCGAGACACACAAGGTGGTGGAGCGCGGCACGCTTCTGCAGCATCAGGCCGAGTTCGAGGCGACCTTGCAGTTGCTGCGCGATGAGCGGGTGACGGTCAGCCTGTCGGCCGACGCGGCGGCCGGCCTGTTCGGCCTGGTCTTCGCGCTCAGCAGCCTGACGGACAACCTGGAGGACCTGGCCGACGTCGTGGACGAGTTCAGCCGCCCCTCGGCTCAGGCGACGCCCGAAGCGGTCCCGTAGAGCGTCCGCGCGCGGGCGTCGAAGCACCCGATCAGACGAGCGACCGCATGGTCGAAGTTGGACGCCAGGATGCCGTCCAGGAAACGCATGCGGAATTCGAAGTCGATATCGAACAGGACCTCGGTTCCCTGCTCATGCGGGATGAACCGCCAGCGGTTGCGCAGCTTCTTGAACGGCCCGCTGATCAAGGACACGTCCACCTGATGCAGGGTGCGGTCACGGCGCACGTGCGTGGAGAACTTCTCGCGCAGGAACGAAAAGCCCACCGCCGCCTCGGCGTCGAGGCTGGAGACGCCATCAGCCTCCGGCTGCTCGTTCCAGGTCCGCAGCGAGGTCACCCAGGGAACAAAGTCAGGGTAATGCTTCACGTCGCCGACCAGCTCGAACAGCTGATCGGGCGTATAGGGCAGAACGCGGGAGACGCTGTGGCGCAAGGCGCTTAGGCCGTCGCGCCTTCGCGGGCCCGGCGGGCCGCCTGCAGCTTGGCGAAATCTTCGCCGGCGTGGTGCGACGAACGGGTCAGGGGGCTGGAGGACACCATAAGGAAGCCCTTGGCCCGCGCGATGGCCTCATAGGCCTTGAACTCGTCCGGCGTCACGAAGCGGTCGACGGCCGCGTGCTTGCGGGTCGGCTGCAGGTACTGGCCGATGGTGATGAAGTCGACACCGGCGGACCGCATGTCGTCCATCACCTGCATGACCTCTTCCTTGGTCTCGCCAAGGCCGACCATCAGGCCGCTCTTGGTGAACTGCTCGGGGTCACGCTCCTTGACCTGCTGCAGCAGGCGCAGGGAGTGGAAGTAGCGGGCGCCCGGGCGGATCTTCAGGTAGAGCCGCGGGACGGTTTCGAGGTTGTGGTTGAAGACGTCCGGCTTGGAGTCGATGACGATCTTCTCGGACCCGTCCTTGCGCAGGAAGTCGGGGGTCAGGATTTCGATGGTGGTGGCCGGCGCGGCGGCGCGGATGGCGCGCACGACCCGGGCGAAGTGATCGGCGCCGCCGTCGGTCAGGTCATCGCGGTCCACCGAGGTGATGACCACGTGCTTCAGGCCCATCTTGGCCACCGCTTCGGCCACGCGCTGCGGCTCGGTCGGGTCCAGCGGGTTGGGCATGCCCGTCGCCACGTTGCAGAAGGCGCAGGCGCGAGTGCAGACCTCGCCCATGATCATCATGGTCGCGTGCTTCTGCGTCCAGCACTCGCCGATGTTCGGGCAAGCCGCCTCTTCGCACACCGTCACCAGCTTGTGATCGCGCACGATCCCGCGGGTTTCGTTGTAGCCGGCGGAGCCTGGCGCCTTCACGCGCAGCCACTCCGGTTTACGCAGGACCGGGGTTTCCGGCCGATTCTGCTTTTCGGGGTGGCGGACCGCCTTGGCGGATACGGTGTCGATCAGGGTGACCATGGGGCCTAGATCGGTCTTTTGAGGCTCAGGATCAAGCTTTGAACCGCCCTATGCGGCAAAGCGTTACCTGTCACGAAGTGTGTCATATCTTTTCAAGCCCTACGGCCAAGGCTAGCTTCGCCGGTCATAACGAGAACACGAGAGTGTTTCGGGGAGGTTTTTAAGTTTATGCCGCGTGCTTTCGATCCGCGGTCGGCGCAGCGTCCGATCTTCGACGCCCTGCTCGACGCCCGCGACCGCTTCGGCGCGAAAAAGCCGATCCTGGAGGACCAGGATCGTAACCCGCTCACCTATACCGACCTCGTTCGCGCCAGCTTCGCGCTGGGCCGCAAGATCGCGGCCATGACCCAGCCGGGCGAGCGCGTCGGCATCCTGCTGCCGTCCGGCGCGGGCGTGGTGGTGACTTTCTTCGCGCTGCATGCCTTCGGCCGCGTGCCGACCATGCTGAACTTCACCTCGGGCATCCGCAACCTGAAGGCCGCCTGCCAGCTGGCCGGCGTCAAGCGCGTGCTGACCGCCCACAAGTTCATCGAGCTGGGCAAGCTGCACGATCTGGTCGACGCTATCGAGGGTCAGGCCCAGATCACCTATCTGGAAGACGTGCGCCAGACGATCGGCCTGGCCGACAAGCTGTTCGCCGCGACGGCCGGCGCCCTGCCCCGCCGTTTCCGCGCGCCGGCCAAGCCGTCCGATCCGGGCGTGGTGCTGTTCACCTCCGGCAGCTTCGGCGCGCCCCGCGGCGTGGTGCTGACGCAGGAGAACCTGGTCGCCAACGCCTACCAGATCGCGGCGCATATCGATCTTGATCCGGAATGGGTGCTGTTTAACCCGCTGCCGACCTTCCACTGTTTCGGCCTGACCGGCGGGGTGATCCTGCCGCTGCTCACCGGCATGAAGGCGTTCGAGTATCCGTCGCCCCTGCACACCAAGCAGATTCCGCCGCTGATCCGCGAGAGCAAGGCCGCCCTGCTGCTGGCCACCGACACCTTCGTGAACCAGTACGCCAGGGCCGCCGAGCCGGGTGATCTGTCCGGCCTGAAGTTCGTGGTATGCGGCGCCGAAAAAGTCCGTGAGGAAACCCACAACCTGATCGCCGAACGCTTCGGCGGCGTGCCGCTGCTGGAGGGTTATGGCGCGACCGAGGCCTCTCCCGTGATCGCCGTAAACAAACCGGACGACAACCGTCGCGGCACCGTCGGCGGCCTGCTGCCGGGCATGGACTATCGGATCGACCCGGTGGAAGGCATTCCGACTGGCGGCCGCCTGTTCGTGCGCGGCCCCAACATCATGGCCGGCTATCTCAACGAGGACGGCGGCCTGGAGGCGCCGGTCGACGGCTGGCACGACACCGGCGACGTGGTCACGATCGACGACAACGGAACCTGGATCACCATCAAGGGCCGCGTGAAGCGCTTCGCCAAGATCGGCGGCGAGATGGTCTCCCTGACCGCCGCCGAAGACCTGGCCACCGCCGTCTGGCCGGACGGCCGCCACGCCGTCATCGCCATGCCCGACAAGAAGAAGGGCGAGCGGCTGATCCTGGTCACCGACCGTTCGGACGCCGACGTAGCGCCCCTGGTCGCTCACGCCCAGACCGTCGGCGCCCCTGAACTGGCGGTGCCGCGCCGTATCTTGAAGGTGCCGGAGGTCCCGGTCCTGGGCACCGGCAAGACCGATTACGTCGCGATCCAACGCATGGCGGAGACCGACGCACAAGCGGCCTAGGGGCCATCACAAGGAAGGGCGAAGATGCTTCAGTTGACGGCGTGGGCGCCGAGGGTGCTCAGCGTGTTGCGTATCGTGACGGCCTTGCTGTTCATGCAGCACGGCCTGATGAAGATCTTTCACTTCCCGGCCCCGCAGGAGGGGGCACCAGACCCTCTGCCCCTGATGCTGGTGGTCGCGGCGTGGCTGGAGATCATCGGCGGCGCGCTGGTGGCGCTCGGCCTCTTCACCCGTCCCATCGCCTTCGTCCTGTCTGGACAGATGGCGGTCGCCTACTTCCTCGCCCACGCGGGATCGAGCTTCTATCCGGCGCTGAACGGCGGCGAGCCGGCGGTGTTGTTCTGCTTCGTGTTCTTCTACCTGACCTTCGCGGGTCCCGGCCCCTGGAGCCTGGACACGATCATCCGCAAAAAGGGCTGACGGTCAGCACCTGAAACAAGAAAGGCCGGAGTGGCGAAAACCACTCCGGCCTGTTTCGTTATCCGATAGCGACGTCCTAGATGTGCAGGACGCGGCCGTAGGCGGCGAGCGAGGCCTCGTGCATCGCTTCCGACATGGTCGGGTGCGGGAACACGGTGGCGAACAGCTCCTCCTCCGTGGCCTCCATTGTCATGGCGATGGCGAAGCCCTGGATCATCTCGGTGACCTCGGCGCCGATCATGTGCGCGCCGAGCAGCGCGCCGGTCTTGGCGTCGAACACGGTCTTGATGAAACCGTCGGCGTGACCGGCGGCCACAGCCTTGCCGTTGCCGATGAAGGGGAACTTGCCGACCTTCACCTCGATGCCCTTTTCCTTGGCCGCGGCCTCGGTCAGGCCGACGGAAGCAACCTGCGGATCGGCGTAGGTGCAGCCCGGGATCGGCGCGGTGATGTTCGGGTGCTTGATCCCGGCGATGCCTTCCACGCAGTGGATGCCTTCGTGGCTGGCCTTATGGGCGAGCCAGGGCGGGCCGGCGACGTCGCCGATGGCGTACAGGCCGGCGATATTGGTCTTGCCGTGCTTGTCGTTGACGATGTGGCCGCGATCGACCTTCACGCCCAGGGCTTCGAGGCCCAGGTTCTCGACATTGCCGGTGATGCCGACGGCGACGATGGCGCGTTCGGCGGTCAGGGTCTCGGCCTTGCCCGCGACTTCGATGTCCACCGTCACGCCCGTCTTGGACTTCGACAGCTTGGTCACCTTGGCCCCGATGCGGAACTTCATGCCGCGCTTCTCGAACGCCTTCTGGGCGGCCTTGGACACCTCGACGTCCTCGACCGGCATGATGCGGTCGACGGCTTCCACCACGGTCACTTCAGCGCCCAGGGCGCGGAAGAAGCTGGCGAACTCGATGCCGATGGCGCCCGAGCCGATCACCACCAGGGTTTTCGGACGCTCCGGCGCGACCAGGGCGTCGCGATAGCCCCAGATGCGGTCGCCGTCCGGCTCCAGGCCGATGGCGGGAATGCTGCGGCCACGGGCGCCCGTGGCGAGGATCACGTGTTTAGCCTGGACCGTGCGCGAACCGCCGGCCTTGAGGGCGATCACGGCCTTCGGAGCGGGCGCGCCCTTCTCCAGCTTGGCGGTTCCTTCGATGACCTCGATCTTGTGCTTCTTCATCAGGCCGGCGATGCCGCGCGACATCTGCGAAGCCACGCCGCGCGAGCGCTCGACAATCTTCTTGAAGTCGTAGGAACGGCCGGTGACGCCCAGGCCGTAGTCGCCCAGGTGGTCCAGCTGCTCATAGATTTCGCCGGACTTCAGCAGGGCCTTGGTGGGGATGCAGCCCCAGTTCAGGCAGATGCCCCCCAGGTTCTCCCGCTCGACGATGGCGGTCTTGAAACCCAGTTGGCTGGCGCGGATGGCGGTCACATAGCCGCCGGGGCCGGAGCCGATGACGAGAACGTCGAATTCCGTGGACATTGAAATCCCCTTCCCCGCCCCGCCGACAAAGCGACTTCAAGGGCGGCGATGAAAAGTTCAGGCCCCGGCTTTCACCGGGGCCCGCGCACTTAGGCCAGCATGGTCGCCGGATCTTCGAGCATGGGCTTGAAGACCGACAGGAACTTGGCGCCCACGGCGCCGTCCACCACGCGGTGGTCGCAGGTCAGGGTCACGGTCATCACCGTGGCCACGGCCAGTTGGCCGTTCTTGACGAGCGGGCGTTGCTCGCCCGCGCCGACGCTCATGATCGCGCCATGCGGCTCGTTGATGATCGAGCTGAACGACTTGATGCCGAACATGCCGAGGTTCGAGACCGAGAAGGTGCCGCCCTGGAATTCCTCGGGCTTCAGCTTCTTGTTGCGCGCGCGCTCGGCCAGATCCTTCATCTCGACGGCGATCTGAGACAGGGTCTTCAGCTCGGCCTTGCGGATGATCGGGGTGATCAGGCCGCCGTCGATCGCCACGGCCACCGCCACGTCGGCGTGGTGATGCAAGGCGATGCCTTCCGGCGTGAAGCTGGCGTTGGCTTCCGGCACCTGCTTCAGGGCCATGGCGGCGGCCTTGATGACGATGTCGTTGACCGACACCTTCACGCCCGTCTTCTCCAGCATCTTGTTGATCCGGCCACGAGCCGACAGCAGGGCATCGATCTCGATGTCGATGTTCAGCGGGAAGTGCGGGATGTCGCGGGCGCTCTCGGTCAGGCGGCGCGCGATGGTCTTGCGCATGCCGTCCAGCGGAACGAGGTCGTAGGAGCCGTCCGGGATGCCCAGCTGCGCCAGGCTCTTGGCCTGTGCGGCGGTAGCGCCGGCCGCAGCCGCGGTCGGGCCTTTGGCCTTGGCGGCTTCGACGTCGGCCTTGATGATGCGGCCGTGCGGACCGGTGCCCGAGACACCCTTCAGGTCGATGTTCGATTGCTGAGCGATGCGGCGCGCCAGCGGCGAGGCGAAGATGCGCGAGCCGTCGGTCTTGGCCGGAGCGGCCGGAGCCGGCGCCGCAGCAGCAGCCTTCGGAGCTTCAGCCGGCTTGGCTTCGGCTTTCGGCGCTTCAGCCTTGGGGGCCTCTGCGGCGGGCGCGGCCTTCGGAGCCGAAAGCTCCTCGCCGTCAGCCTTCAGAACGGCGATCAGGGCGTTGACCTTAACGCCCTCGGCGCCGGCCGGAACGACGATCTGGGTGACGACACCCTCGTCGACGGCTTCCACTTCCATGGTCGCCTTATCGGTCTCGATCTCGGCGATCACGTCGCCGGCCTTGACGACGTCGCCCTCTTTCACCAGCCACTTGGCCAGGGTGCCTTCCTCCATGGTCGGAGACAGGGCGGGCATCAGAATGTCGGTCATGCGTCTTCCCTATTCAGGTGCGCGGGGAAGGCTTTGGGCCTTCCGATATCTCGAAGGCGCGCCGGCCGCCGCTGCGAACAGGGCGACCGGCGACTTCATCACTTGTAGCAGACCGCCTTGGCCGCCTTGACGATCTTGTCGACCGACGGCAGCGACAGCGCCTCCAGATTGGCGGCGTAAGGCAGCGGCACGTCTTCCTGGTGAACCCGCAGCGGCGGGGCGTCCAGATAGTCGAAGCCATGCTCGATCACACGGGCGACGATCTCGGCGCCGACGCCCATCGGGCCCCAGCCTTCCTCGGTCGCCACCAGGCGGTTGGTCTTCTTGACGCTTTCCAGGATCGTCTCGTGGTCCAGCGGACGGATGGTCCGCAGGTCGACGATTTCGGCCTCGATGCCTTCTTCCGCCAGGATCTCGGCAGCCTTCAGCGCCAGGCCCACCATGCGCGAGTGCGCGGTGATGGTGACATCCTTGCCTTCGCGACGGACCTTGGCCTTGCCGATCGGCACGACCCAATCCTCGACGTCCGGGATGTCGAACTCGACGCCGTACATCATCTCGTGCTCGAGCACGACGACCGGGTTCGGGTCGCGGATGGCGGCTTTCAGCAGGCCCTTGGCGTCGGCCGCGTCATACGGGGCGACGACCTTCAGGCCGGGCACGCTGCCGTACCACGCCGAATAGTCCTGGCTGTGCTGCGCGCCCACGCGGGCGGCGGCGCCGTTGGGGCCGCGGAACACGATCGACGACTTGATCTGGCCGCCCGACATGTAGAGCGTCTTGGCGGCCGAGTTCACGATGTGGTCGATCGCCTGCATGGCGAAGTTCCAGGTCATGAACTCCACGATCGGCTTCAGGCCGGCCATGGCGGCGCCGACGCCGAGACCGGCGAAGCCGTACTCGGTGATCGGGGTGTCGATGACGCGCTTCTCGCCAAACTCCTGCAGCAGGTCGCGGCTGACCTTGTAGGCGCCCTGGTACTGGGCGACTTCCTCGCCCATCAGGAACACGTCCGGGTTACGGCGCATCTCTTCGGCCATGGCGTCGCGCAGGGCGTCGCGGACGGTGATCTTCACCATCGGCGTGCCTTCCGGAATTTCCGGATCCTTCAGCTCGACCTTAGGCTTAACCGGAACCGTGGCTTCGCCTTCGGCCTGCGGCTTGGCGGCTTCAGGCTGCTGCTTTTCGGGTTCGCCGGCCGACTGGGCGGGAGCCGAGGCCGGAGCCGCGGTCTCGCCGTCGCCCTTCAGGCGCGCGATCGGGGTGTTGACCTTCACGCCTTCAGAGCCGGCGGCGACCAGGATCGCTTCCAGCACGCCTTCGTCGACGGCTTCCACTTCCATGGTCGCCTTGTCGGTCTCGATTTCGGCGATCACGTCGCCGGCCTTCACTTCGTCGCCTTCGTTCACCAGCCACTTGGCCAGGGTGCCCTCTTCCATCGTCGGAGAGAGCGCGGGCATGAGGATGTCCGTCACTGGGCGGCCTCCAGGTACACGTCGGTATAAAGTTCGGAGGGATCCGGCTCTGGGCTGGTGCGGGCGAACTCGGCGGCTTCGGCGACGATCTTCTTCACCTCGGCGTCGATCTCCTTCAGCTCCTCCTCGGTCACCCTGGCCGCGTCGAGCAGACCGCGCAGGTGATCGATCGGGTCGCGGGTCTTCTTGACCTCGTCCACTTCGTCCTTCGACCGGTACTTGGCCGGGTCGGACATGGAGTGGCCGCGATAGCGGTAGGTCTTCACTTCCAGGATGTACGGGCCTTCGCCGTTTCGGGCGTGGTCGGCGGCCTTTCGGCCGGCGGCCTCGACGGCCTCGATATCCATGCCGTCGACCTCCTCGCCCGGAATCCGGAACGAGACGCCGCGCTTGTACAGCTGGGTCTCGGACGACGCGCGGTCGATCGAGGTGCCCATGGCGTACTGGTTGTTCTCGATCACGTACACGACCGGCAGCTTCCATAGCTGGGCCATGTTGAAGCTCTCGTAGACCTGGCCCTGATTGGCCGCGCCGTCGCCGAAGTACGTGAAGCTGACGTTGTTGTTCTCACGGTACTTGTTGGCCAGCGCCAGACCGGTGCCGAGGGCCACCTGGCCGCCGACGATGCCGTGGCCGCCGTAGAAGCCGGCTTCGACGCTGAACATGTGCATCGAGCCGCCCTTGCCCTTGGACGAGCCGCCGGCTCGGCCGGTCAGTTCGGCCATGACCTCGTTCGGATCCATCCCAGCGGCCAGCATGTGGCCGTGGTCACGGTAGCCGGTGATGATCTGGTCGCCCTTGATGGCGACCTTCTGCATCCCGACGGCAACAGCTTCCTGGCCGATGTACAGGTGGCAGAAGCCGCCGATCAGGCCCATGCCGTACAGCTGGCCCGCACGCTCTTCGAAGCGGCGGATCAGCAGCATGCTGCGGTAGCTATCGAGCAGGTCGCCCTTGCGGTTGCTGACACCGGTGTCAGAAACCTTGCCCGAAGAAGTCTCAGCTTTGCGCGTTCGCGCCATGAATGTCTCCCTGGACCGTTTGCATTGCGGTCTCCGTCCCACGAAACGAGGACGTTAAGTCCCGCCTCAGGGTTTCTTGCGGATCACATAATCCCTGGGGTCGCCAAACCCAAGAAGAACGCGTGCGCGTTCTTCCAAAAGGTCCGCCGACAGGCTTCCGTCGCGTAATAGACGAGCCCTGGCCTCCAGGTCCATCCTTTCGGCGCGGATGCGCTTCAGTTCCTTCTGTCGGACCTGCAGCGTCGCGTTGCGTTGCGACGATGACAGCAACCCACGATCCCCCGTCAGCGCATGAAATGCGAAGTAGAAGATCAGGAACGCCAGGATGGCGGTGGTTAGATAGGGCTGCAGACGCGCGAACATGCCGATTCCCAAAGGGATGGACCGACATGTCGCTCATCGTGCTTAACGCCTGATTACCCACGACCTTTCAACGCGCTGCGCCCGGCATAGATCGCCTGGTCATCCAGCATCTCCTGGATGCGCAGCAGTTGGTTGTACTTGGCCAGCCGATCCGAACGGGCCAGCGAGCCGGTCTTGATCTGACCGCAGTTGGTGGCGACCGCCAGATCGGCGATCGTCGCATCCTCGGTCTCACCCGAACGGTGGCTCATGACAGCGGTGTAGCCGGCGCGGTGGGCCATATCGACGGCGTCGAGGGTCTCCGACAGCGTGCCGATCTGGTTGACCTTCACCAGGATCGAGTTGGCCAGGCCCTTCTCGATGCCCACGGACAGGCGCTCGGGGTTGGTGACGAACAGATCGTCGCCGACCAGCTGCACCTTGCCGCCCAGGCGCTCCGTCAGCAGCTTCCAGCCGTCGAAATCGTCTTCGGCCATGCCGTCTTCGATCGAAACGATCGGGAACTTGCCGACGAGGCCGGCCAGATAGTCGACCATGGCGGCGGGGTCGAGGCTCTTGCCCTCCCCTTCCAGCTCATACTTGCCGTTCTTGAAGAACTCGGTCGAGGCCACGTCCAGGCCCAGCACGAAGTCATCGCCGACGCGGTAGCCAGCGCCCTCGCCCGCCTTGACGATGAACGCCAGGGCTTCTTCAGCCGAAGCCAGGTTCGGGGCGAAGCCGCCCTCGTCGCCGACGTTGGTGTTGTGACCGGCGTCCTTCAGAGCCTTCTTCAGGCCGTGAAAGATCTCGGCGCCCATACGCAGGGCTTCGGAGAAGTTCTCCGCGCCGGTCGGCAGGATCATGAATTCCTGGATGTCGATCGGATTGTCGGCGTGAGCGCCGCCGTTGATGATGTTCATCATCGGGACCGGCAGGACGCGTGCCGAAACGCCGCCGACGTACTTGTACAGCGGCAGACCGGCTGATTCCGCGGCGGCCTTCGCCGTGGCCAGAGACACGCCAAGGATGGCGTTGGCGCCCAGGCGCGACTTGTTCTTCGTGCCGTCCAGCTCGATCAGGACGTTGTCGACGCGCCGCTGGTCGTCGGCGTCGAGGCCGGCCAGGGCGTCGTAGATCTCGTTGTTGACGGCTTCCACCGCCTGCTGGACGCCCTTGCCCAGGTAGCGGGCCTTGTCGCCGTCACGCTTCTCGACAGCCTCGTGGGCGCCGGTGGAAGCGCCCGAAGGCACGGCGGCGCGGCCGAAGGCGCCGTCTTCGAGGACGACGTCGACCTCGATCGTCGGGTTGCCGCGACTGTCCAGGATTTCGCGTGCGAGGATGTCGACGATTTCGGTCATGGGGAGGCTCCGAGTTTCAGGGGCGCGGCTGGCTTAGCCTCACCCCGCCGATTTCGCAAACCCGACCGTCAACTGATCAGAGATAAGCGAGACGCCATCCGCAACGGAGCCTTCGGTCGAAACCGCGCCCAAATGCAAAACGCCGCCCACCTTGCGGCGAGCGGCGCTTCGAAACGCTGTGCGTCGGCGAAGACTTAGTCTTCGTTCGGCGTCAGGATCTGCTTGCCGTTGTACAGGCCGGTCTTCAGATCGACGTGGTGCGGACGACGCAGTTCACCCGAGTCCTTGTCCTCGATGAAGGAGTTGGCGCCCAGGGCGTGGTGCGAACGGCGCATGTTCCGGCGCGACGGGGAGGTTTTTCGTTTAGGAACGGCCATCGAAGGACTCTGCTCGCTGAGCGTGAAAACGGAAGCGGCGGCCGGGTGGGCCGCCACATGAGGCGGGGCTTATGCCCGAATCATCGCGCAAGTTCAAGACCCGGCGCGATGATCGGTCCAAGCCGCCTCAAACCAGTCGGCTTTGCTCCTTGGCCGCCGCGATGAAGCTGGCGAACAGCGGGTGTGGCGCGAAGGGGCGGCTCTTCAGTTCCGGGTGGAACTGCACGCCGACGAACCACGGATGGTCCGGACGCTCGACGATCTCGGGCAGGACGCCGTCGGGCGAACGGCCCGTCAGCTTCAGGCCCGTGGCCTCCATGCGGTCGCAGTAACCGATGTTGACCTCGTAGCGGTGCCGGTGGCGCTCGCTGATGTCGGTGGAGCCGTAGATGTCGGCGATCTTCGATCCCGGCGTCAGGACGGCGTCATAGGCCCCCAGGCGCATGGTTCCGCCCAGGTCGTCGCCTTCCTTGCGCGCGACCCGCTGGTTGCCCTGGACCCATTCGGTCATCAGGCCGACCACCGGCTCACCCGTCGGACCGAATTCGGTCGAGCTGGCGTTCTTCACGCCGCCCAGGTTCCGAAGCGATTTCGATCACCGCCATCTGCATGCCAAAGCAGATGCCGAAGTACGGGACGTTGTGCTCGCGGGCGAACTGGGCCGCGCGGATCTTGCCTTCCGCGCCCCGCTCGCCGAAGCCGCCGGGCACCAGGATGGCGTGAGCGCCTTCCAGGCGAGCGGCGGCCGCGCCGTCCTCGCCTTCGAAGGTCTCGCTCTCGACCCAGTCCAGGTTGACCTTGACCTTGTTGGCCACGCCGCCGTGGTGCAGGGCCTCGATCAGCGACTTATAGGCGTCCTTCAGGACGGTGTACTTGCCGACCACGGCGACCGTGACCTCCCCGTCCGGATTGGTCGTGGTCTCGTTGATGGTCTCCCAGCGCGACAGGTTCGGCGCGGGCGCGTCCTTGATGCCGAAGACGTCGAGCACTTCGACGTCCAGGCCTTCCTGGTGATAGTCGAGCGGCACCGCATAGATGGACGAGCTGTCCATGGCGGTGATCACGGCGCTGGTCCGCACGTTGCAGAACTGGCCGATCTTGCGCTTTTCCTCGGCCGGGATCGGCTGCTCGCAGCGGCAAAGCAGGATGTCCGGCTGGATACCGATGGAGCGCAGCTCCTTCACCGAGTGCTGGGTCGGCTTGGTCTTCATCTCGCCGGCCGTCTTGATGAACGGCAGCAGCGTCAGGTGCACGAAGCAGGACGCGCCGCGCGGCAGGTCCTGACCCAGCTGGCGGATCGCTTCGAAGAACGGCAGGCCTTCGATATCGCCCACCGTGCCGCCGATCTCGACCAGCACGAAGTCGGCCTGCTCGCCCGTCACATCGTCGATGGCGGGGCTGAGGACGAATTCCTTGATCTCGTTGGTGACGTGCGGAATCACCTGGACGGTCGCGCCCAGATAGTCGCCGCGGCGTTCCTTCTCGATGATCGTCTTGTAGATCTGGCCGGTCGTGATGTTGTCGGCCTTGCGGGCCGACACGCCGGTGAAGCGCTCGTAGTGGCCCAGATCCAGGTCGGTCTCAGCGCCGTCGTCGGTCACGAAGACCTCGCCGTGCTGATACGGGCTCATCGTGCCCGGATCGACGTTCAGATAAGGGTCGAGCTTACGAAGGCGGACCTTGTAGCCCCGAGCCTGAAGGAGCGCGCCAAGCGCTGCGGAGGCGAGGCCTTTCCCCAGAGAGGAAACCACGCCGCCGGTGATGAAAATGTACCGCGTCATGGGAGGTCAGAGTACTCGTGATTCGGGCCGCGAAACTCGCGGCCCGGTGTTCATCAACAGCATTTGTAGAGAGGTCGTCATTGCGGGGTCGGCGCGGACCCGGGCGCCGGGACCTGGGCCGGAGCCGGGGCGGCGGCCGACGGGGTCGACGGCAGGAGTTGGGAATCGAACTGGTTCATCTGCGGAGTCGGCGCCTGGACCGGCGGCGGAACCGAACCCGGAGCCGGGGTGGCCGGGCCCTGCTTCATGGCGTTCGGATCGATGCGGTCGATCTTGAGGCGGTCGACGATCGACTGGCTGGCGCGCTCACGGCCCGACAGCAGGGTCAGACCGAAGCTGAGCAGGACGAAGATCGTGAACAGGATCCAGGTGATGCGGGTGAGCAGGTCGCCCGCCCCGCGCGCCGACATGAAGCCGGTCGGGCCGCCGCCCATACCCAGCGCGCCGCCTTCGGAACGCTGCAGGAGCACGACCCCGATCAGGGCCAGGCACACGATGATGTTGGCGGTCAGAAGAATGCCGGTCAGCATGTCGCTTATTTCTTGTGTCTGGGCGGCGAAAAACGGGCCGCGCGAAACGAAGCGGCCCTCCTAGCACCGGAGAGGCCGCCGCGCCAGACTTGGGGACGCATTAAGCCGTCGCCAAGTCCCGAGTGAGGTTTCAGGCCGCCGCGGCGATCGCCAGGAAGTCGGCCGCCTTCAGGGAGGCGCCGCCCACCAGCACCCCGCCCACTTCCTTCTGGGACAGGATATCGGCGGCGTTCTTGGGGTTCACCGAGCCGCCATAGAGAATGTGCACGCTCGCGCCACGCTCGCCGAACAGTTCGATCAGCACCGCGCGCAAGGCCTCATGCGCCGCCTGGATGTCGTCCATGGTCGGGGTGCGGCCGGTGCCGATAGCCCAGACCGGCTCATAGGCCACCGAAAACGCCTCGCTCTTCAGCGCCTCGACCGGAAGGGAGGCGCGCAGTTGGCCGGTGATGACCGCGATCGCCTGACCGGCGTCCCGTTGCTCCAGGCTTTCGCCGATGCAGACGATCGGCTCCAGGCCGGCGCGCAGAGCGGCTTCGGTCTTGGAGCGGATCAAGGTGTCGGTCTCGCCGTAGCCCGCTCGCCGCTCCGAATGGCCCAGGATGACCATGGCCGCGCCGGCGTCGGCCAGCATCTCGGCCGAGGTATCGCCGGTATAGGCGCCGGAAACCTCGGCGCGGCAGTCCTGTCCGCCAACGACGACGGCCTGCCCCGCCAGGGTCTCGGCCATGCGGTGAACCAGCGTGTCAGGCGGGAAAATCGCCACGCGCGCGGCAGGCGGATTGCTGTCCACGCCAGCGGCCACGGCGCGCGCCTCATCGAGGGCGGCGGCCAGGCCGTTCATCTTCCAGTTGCCGGCGATCAGCGGGCGGATGGTCGTCAATTTGCTCATAGCCGCCTGTGAGCATCGTCACGGTAGGGTAAGTCAACCCTCTGCACGCTTGCGGGCGGCTTAGCGCCTCTACTATACCGCCTGCTCGCGCTGATCCGCGCGCCAAGCTCTACGCGCCCATTTCGCGCGACCAGTCAGGAAGGTCTTCGATGCTCGCCGCCACTCGCAAGTTCGCGAAATCCTGGGTCGCCATGGTCCTCATGGGCCTCCTGATCGTCAGCTTCGCCATCTTCGGCATCAGCGACGTGTTCACCAACCGCGTCGGCGCGTGGGTGATCAAGGCGGGCGGCCGCGAGGTCTCCGGTCCCGAGTTCAAGCGCATGTTCGACAACTGGCGCCAGCAAGCCCAGCAGCAGAGCGGCCAGGAACTGCCGCTGGAAGTCGTCGTCGAGCGCGGCTTCGACAAGCGCATGCTGGAAGAAATGGCGACGCGCGAAGCCATGGCCGCGCTGATCACCAAGATCGGCGTCAACCCGTCCGACAAGCTGATCGCCGAGGAGCTGCGCAAGAGCCCGGCCCTGTTCAATCCGGTCAGCGGCGCGTTCGACCCCGCCATCTATCAGCAGCGCCTGGCCGAAAATAACCTGACCCCGGCCATCTATGAGGGCCTGCTGCGGGACGACATCGCCCAGAGCCACCTGTCGGCCGGCCTGGCCAGCGGCCTGCGCGCCCCGCGCATCTACGGCGCCCTGCAGGCCGCCTTCATGCTGGAACAGCGCGACGTCGCCTATTTCGAGGTCACCGCCGCCAGCGTTGGCGAGCCGCCGGCTCCGACCGACGCCGAAATCCAGGCGTTCATGAAGGAAAACGCCTCGCGCCTGACGCGTCCCGAGTTCCGCGTCCTGAAGATCGTGCGCTTCACGCCCCAGGCCTTCGCGGGCGGCGTGACCATCGATCCGGCCGAGGTCCAGAAGAAGTTCGACTTCCGCAAGGACAGCCTCTCCACCCCCGAAACCCGCACCGTCCTGCAGATTCCGGTCGCC
Source organism: Caulobacter sp. 73W (assembly GCF_041021955.1). Classification (GTDB taxonomy): domain Bacteria; phylum Pseudomonadota; class Alphaproteobacteria; order Caulobacterales; family Caulobacteraceae; genus Caulobacter. The sequence continues at coordinate 3,988,483 of NZ_CP158375.1, read as the reverse complement.
GACGCCAAGACGGGGGCCGCCGTGGCCGATCGCCTGCGCAAGGGCGAGGATCCGGCCGCCGTCGCCAAGTCCGTCGGCCGCGAGCTGGTGACCATCAGCGCCAAACCGAAGACCGCCATTCCGGACCGCAAGGTCGCCGACGCCGCGTTCGCTCTGCAGGCCGGCGAAGTCAGCAACCCGATCACCGGCGACCTCGGCGTCGCGGTGATCAAGGTGGTCAGCGTCGCCCCCGGTCGTCAGGCCACGCTTGAAGAGCTGCGCCCAGCCATCGAGCAGGAGCTTCGCGTCGAGGCGGCCAACGAAAAGGTCTACGCCCAGACCCAGACCTACGACGAGGCCCACGCCGGCGGCGCGAGCCTGACCGAGGCCGCGGCCAAGGCTAACGCCCAGATCCTGACCACCCCGCAAATCAGCGCCCAGGGCATGACCGCCCAGGGCCAGCCCATCCAGCTGCCGCCCGCCCTGATGAAGGCCGCCTTCGAGCTGCCCGCTGGCGGCGAAAGCGACGTGACCGAGCTTGGCAACGGCGAGTACTTCGCCGTCCGCGTCGACCAGGTCGTCCCGCCCGCCCTGCCGCCGCTGGCCGAGGTGAAGGAGCAGCTGTCGCGCATCATCATCATGCAGCGCACCGCCGACCGAATGCGCGCCCGCGCCGACGCCCTGGCCGAACGGGTCCGCAAAGGCGAAAACCTCGAGGCGGTCGCCGCATCCGCCGGCGCCCCGATCAAGCGCGCCGCCGGCCTGTCGCGCCTGACCGCTCAGCAGAACCAGACCTTAAGCCCCCAGATCCTGGGCGAGGCCTTCGCTCAGAAGCCGGGCTCGGTGTTCACGGCTCAGTCGAGTCAGTTCGCCTTCTCGGTCGCCAAGGTCGAGAACGTCCGCGGCGGCGATCAGGCCCAGATGGCCCAGGCCGCCGAGGGCATGCGCCGTCAGATGACCTACGGCATCTTCCAGGACCTGGGTCAGGCGACCGCCGCCTATGCCCGCAAGGCGGTGAAGGTCACCACCAGCCTCGACCGCGCCCGCGCCGCCATCGGCGTCGACCCCGAGATCGCCAAGAAGGCCCCGGCGGACGCCAAGACCGCTCCGGAGAAGGCGAAATGAGTTTCGAGCCGGCGTTCAGCCCCTTCGCCGAGGCTTATGACGCCGGCAGACCTCAAGTCGTCTGGACGCGTCTGATCGACGACCTGGAGACCCCGGTCTCCGCCTATATGAAGATCGCGGGCGGCCGGCCCTACGCCTTCCTTTTTGAGTCCGTCGAGGGGGGCAAGCACCGCGACCGCTATTCGATCGTGGCGATGAACCCCGACCTCGTCTGGCGCTGCCACGGCGACAAGGCTGAGATCGCCGAGAGCCCGGAAGCGGTCGCCTCCGGCGCCTTCACGCCCCTGGCCGCCGGCGCGCTGGAAAGCCTGCGCGATCTGGTCGCCGCCAACCGCATCCCCCTGCCCGCCGGCCTGCCGCCGATGGCCGCCGGCCTGTTCGGGGCTGTCGGTTACGACATGGTGCGTCTGGCCGAGCATCTGCCGGACATCAATCCCGACAGCCTGGGCCTGCCGGACGGGATCATGACCCGCCCGTCGATCGTCGCGGTGTTCGACGCCATCGCCCAGGAAATCGTCCTCGTGACGAGCGTCCGCTCCGGCGACGCCTCGGCCCAAACCGCGTATGACGCCGCCCTGGCTCGCCTGCAGGCCGTCATGGACGATCTGCGCGAGCCCCTGGCCCGCACCGCGCCTCACGCGCCGCGCGAACAGCCCGCCTTCGAGACGAAGGTGAGCCGCAGCGACTATGCGACCGTGGTCGAGAAGGCCAAGGCGTATATCGGGGCCGGCGACATCTTCCAGGTCGTGCCCAGCCACCGCTTCAGCGCGCCGTTCGAACTGGAGCCGCTGGCGCTCTACCGCTCGCTGCGCCGGACCAATCCGTCGCCCTTCATGTTCTTCCTGAACTTCGGCGACTTCCAGATGGCCGGGTCGAGCCCTGAGGTCATGGTCCGCCTGCGCGACGGCAAGATCACCATCCGCCCCATCGCCGGAACCCGTCCGCGCGGCAAGACGCCGGAAGAAGACCTGGCCCTGGAGCAGGAACTGCTGGCCGATCCCAAGGAACGGTCGGAGCACCTGATGCTGCTCGATCTGGGCCGCAACGACGTGGGCCGCGTGGCCATGCTGCGCGACGACGGCTCCAACACCGCTGACGCGCCGTCGAAGGGCATGTCGGTCCGCGTGACCCAGAGCTTCGTCATCGAACGCTACAGCCACGTCATGCACATCGTCTCCAACGTCGAGGGCGACGCCCCCGAAGGCCTGGATCCGGTCGACGTGCTGATGGCCGCCCTGCCCGCCGGCACGGTCTCCGGCGCGCCCAAGGTGCGGGCCATGGAGATCATCGACGAGCTAGAGATCGAAAAGCGCGGCGTCGGCTATGCCGGGGCCGTGGGTTATTTCGGCTCCGACGGTTCGGTGGACACCTGCATCGTCCTGCGCACCGGTCTGGTGAAGGACGGCAAGCTCTACGTCCAGGCGGGCGGCGGGGTGGTGGCCGACAGCGATCCGGACGCCGAATACGACGAGACCCTCAACAAGTCCCGGGCCCTCAAGCGAGCCGCCGAGGAAGCCTGGCGCTTCGCCTAGAGCGGCTTTTCCGGGTCCACGGGCGAGGCGTCGTTGGCCAGGGTGTCCTTGGGCAGCGGTTCCTTGATCACCGGCGGCGCCAGCACCATCGCCACGACGAAGGCCAGGGCGCACAGCGCGGCGAAGGCCGCGGCGGCCAGCGCCGGCAAGACGCTTTCGCGCTTGATCGGCGGCTTCAGCAAGCCACGCGCGTAAGCCATTGCGGCTGGGTCTATCGCGGGTTGTCGAACGGACATGACGTTAAGGATGCGCGAGTCGCAAAAGCTTGGCGAGAAGCCCTGTGAAGGACTACATGCACCCCGAGTGAAAGGCGTTCCGCATGATCCTCGTCATCGATAACTATGACAGCTTCACCTACAACCTCGTCCACTATCTGAACGAGCTTGGGGCGCAGACGGTCGTGCATCGCAATGACGCCCTGACGGTGCAGGAAGCGCTGGCGCTGAAACCGTCGGCCATCCTGCTGTCGCCCGGCCCGAAGGCTCCGGCCCAGGCGGGCATCTGCCTGCCGATTCTACGCGCCGCGCCGGAAGACATGCCGATCCTGGGCGTCTGCCTGGGCCACCAAGCCATCGGTGAGGCCTACGGCGGCGACGTGATCCGCGCCAAGTCGATCATGCACGGCAAGACGAGCCAGATCCGCCACACCGACAAGGGCTTGTTCAAGAACCTGCCGGACGGCTTCACGGCCACCCGCTACCACAGCCTGGCCATCGACAAGGCGACCCTGCCAGACGAGCTGGAGGTCACGGCCTGGACCGAAGACGGCGAGATCATGGGCGTGCAGCATAAGACTTGCCCGGTCCACGGCGTGCAGTTCCACCCCGAATCCATCGCCACCGAAGGCGGCCATCAGCTGCTGGCCAACTTCCTCGACCTGGCGGGCGTCAACCGGAACCCGACCACCTATGTCTGACGCCTTCAAGCCGCTGCTGGCCAAGCTGGCGGACGGTCAGACCCTTTCGGAAACCGACGCCGAGACCTTTTTCGCCGCCTGCCTGCGTGGGGAGCCGACCGCCGCCCAGGTGGCCGCCGCCGTGACCGCCATGCGCCTGCGCGGCGAGTCGATCGGCGAGATCGCCGCCTGCGCCCGCGCCATGCGCCGGGCCGCGACCATGCTGGACCATCCGTTCGAGGTGATCGACGTCTGCGGCACCGGCGGCGACGGCCTGCACACCTACAACGTCTCCACCGCCGTGGCCTTCGTGGCGGCCGGCGGGGGGCTCAAGGTCGCCAAGCACGGCAACCGCGCCATCTCCTCCCGTTCCGGCACGGCTGATGTGCTGACCGCGCTGGGCGTGAAGATCGACGCGGGCGTCGACCAGCAGCGCAAGGCGCTGGAGACGGCCAATATCTGCTTCATGTTCGCCCCCGCCCACCACGGCGCGATGCGGCACGTCACCCCGATCCGGGCGGAGCTTGGCTTCCGCACCATCTTCAACCTGCTCGGCCCGCTGGCCAATCCGGCGGGCGCGAAGCGACAGGTGCTGGGGGTCTATGACCCGCGCCTGGTCGAACCGCTGGCCCGCGTCCTCGGCGCGCTCGGCGCGACCCGGGCCTGGACCGTCCACGGTTCGGGCATGGACGAGCTGACCACCACGGGCGAAAGCGTCGTCTGCGAGTGGAGCGAAGGGCGCGTTCGCCACTTCACCATCACGCCCGAAGCCGTCGGCCTGCCCCGTGCGGCCCTGGCCGACCTGACAGGCGGCACGCCGGACCAGAACGCCGCCGCCCTGCTGGAGCTGCTGGACGGCAAACGCGGCGCCTATCGCGACATCGTCCTGCTCAACGCCGCCGCCGCCTTCCTGGTCGGTGAGCAGGTTGAAACCCTGGCCGAGGGTGTGGAGCGCGCCGCCGACGTCATCGACGACGGCCGCGCCCGCAACGCCCTGGCCGCCCTTATCGAAGCGACCGCCTGATGACCGACATCCTCGCCAAGATCGCCGCCTACAAGCGCGAGGACGTGGCCGGCCGCAAAGCCGTTCGCACCCAGGCCGACGTGGACGCCGCCGCCAAGGCCGCCTCGCCCGTGCGCGGCTTCAAGGCCGCCTTGGAGGCCAAGCATGCTCCCGGCCGGCTGTCCCTGATCGCCGAGATCAAAAAGGCCTCGCCGTCCAAGGGCTTGATCCGTGCCGATTTCGACCCGCCCGCCCTGGCCCGCGCCTATGAGGCCGGCGGCGCGGCCTGCCTGTCCGTCCTGACCGACGGCCCCAGCTTCCAGGGCGACGACGACTATCTGGTCGCCGCGCGGGACGCCGTCGCCCTGCCCGCCATCCGCAAGGATTTCCTGGTCGATCCCTGGCAGGTCGCCGAATTGCGCGCCCTGGGGGCCGACGCCATCCTGGTGATCCTGGCGATGATCGACGACGTCCTGGCCGGCGAACTGATGTCCGAAGCCGCGCGCCTGGGCATGGACGCCCTGGTCGAGGTGCACGATGAGGCCGAGATGGATCGCGCCGCCAAGCTGGGCTCGACCCTGGTCGGCGTGAACAATCGCGATCTGAAAAGCTTCGTCGTCGATTTGGCCGTGACCGAGCGTCTGTTCCCCCTGGCTCCGCAGGGCGCGCTGCTGGTGACGGAGAGCGGCCTCTTCACCGCCGACGACGCCCGCCGCATGGAGGCGGCCGGCGCCAAGGCCATGCTGGTCGGCGAAAGCCTGATGCGTCAGGGCGATGTGACCGCCGCGACCAAGGCGCTCCTGGGCTAGAGCCGTTGCCGCTCCGTTCTTCTTGTTAACTTGACACTAACTAAGAACGCCTAGAGAACATCCTCATGTGTTGGCGGTTTGTTCCGCCGCTCCCGTGAGGCGACCTGATGCTTACCCGCAAGCAGCACGAACTCCTGATGTTCATCCATGAGCGCATCAAGGAGACCGGCGTGTCGCCCTCCTTCGATGAGATGAAGGAAGCCCTGGATCTGGCGTCGAAGTCGGGCATCCATCGCCTGATCACGGCCCTGGAAGAACGCGGCTTCCTACGCCGCCTGCCGCACCGGGCCCGCGCGCTCGAGGTCGTGAAGCTGCCGTCGCAGGCCACCACCTCCGCCCCGCCCAAGGGCCGCGGCGCCTTCCGCCCCGAGGTCATCGAAGGCACCCCGCACCTGGCCCCGCCGGAGCCGATGGTCGCCAACGACGTGCGCGAACTGCCGGTCCTGGGCCGCATCGCCGCCGGCGTGCCGATCGAGGCCATTCAGCACGAACGTGACCGCCTGACCGTGCCGGAAAGCATGCTGGGCGCGGGCGAACACTACGTCCTGGAAGTCCAGGGCAACTCCATGATCAACGCCGGCATCCTGGACGGCGACTATGTCGTCATCCGTCGGGGCGACACGGCTACCTCCGGTGAGATCGTCGTGGCCCTGGTGATGGGCGAGGAAGCCACCCTCAAGCGCCTGCGTAAGAAGGGAGCCTCCATCGCTCTTGAAGCCGCCAACCCGGCCTACGAGACCCGCATTTTTGGTCCCGACCAGGTTCAGGTTCAGGGCAAGCTGGTTGGCCTGATCCGCCGCTACCACTAGATCGTCGCCTCTTCTGAGATTTGACGGCCCCGGGCGCTCAGCGCGCCCGGGGCCGTTTTATTTTGGGCTGTGGGACAAGCGCGACGACGCCCATCCATATGTACATATGATCACTAGGACATTCCTGAAGTTTTTGATCGGCTTGCGCGGCGCACGCCGGATTTTCATCGGACGAAAGAAGCCTAACCCACCAGTGCGATAGGGCCACCCGCACTAGGATCACGCTAAACGCGCGTGCTAAGACGCCGCGCACTGATCCGAGCGTTCGAAAGACCTATGTCCTCTCCCGTCGTCACCCGCTTCGCCCCCTCGCCCACCGGTTACCTGCATATCGGCGGAGCCCGGACGGCATTGTTCAATTGGCTCTATGCGCGCCATACCGGCGGCAAGTTTCTGCTGCGCGTAGAGGATACGGATCGCGAACGCTCGACGGATGCTGCTGTCCAAGCCATCTTCCAGGGCCTGGATTGGATGGGCCTGCAGGCCGACGAAGAACCGGTCTTCCAGTTCTCCCGCGTCGAGCGCCACAAAGAAGCCGTCCAGCAGCTTCTGGAAGCTGGCCGCGCCTATCGCTGCTGGCTGGCCGGTGACGAGCTGGAGGCCGAGCGCGAAAATGCCAAGACCGCCGGCCACGCCCTGCGCTCGCCGTGGCGCGACCGCACCGACGGCGACGTTTCCCAGCCGCACGTCATCCGCTTCAAAGGCGCGGTCGATGGCGAGACGCTGATCACCGATCTGGTCCAAGGCGATGTGACCTTCCAGAACAAGGCGCTGGACGATCTGGTCCTGCTGCGCTCGGACGGCGCGCCGACCTACAATTTGGCCGTGGTGGTCGATGACCACGACATGGGCGTCACCCACATCATCCGGGGCGACGATCACCTGAACAACGCCGCTCGCCAGACCCTGATCTATCAGGCGCTGGAATGGACCCTGCCGACCTTCGCCCACATCCCGCTGATCCACGGCCCGGACGGCGCCAAGCTGTCCAAGCGCCACGGCGCCCAGGCGGTCGGCGACTTCGAGGACATGGGCTATCTGCCCGAGGCCATGCGCAACTATCTGGCCCGCCTGGGCTGGAGCCATGGCGACGACGAAATCTTCTCCGACGAACAGGCCGTGTCCTGGTTCGACATCGCCGACGCCAACAAGGGCGCCGCGCGGCTGGACTGGGACAAGCTGGCCTTCGTCAACGCCCACTACATCCGCGCCGCCGATGATGCGCGCCTGGCCGATCTGGCGGCCGAGGTCCTGAGCAAGCGCGGCGAAAGCGCCGACAAGGAAAAGCTGCTGGCCGCCCTGCCCTTTGTGAAGGAGCGGGCCAAGACGATCCTGGAGCTGGCCGACCAGTGCGCCTTTGCGCTGAAGGCCCGCCCGTTTGCTCTGGACGACAAGACCAAAGGCCTGCTGACCGAGGAGACGTCCGGTCGCCTTTCGCGCTTGCGAGAAGCCCTGTCGGGTGTCGATGACTGGACTTTCGAGACCCTGGAGCCGGCCCTGAAGGCCTTCGCCGAATCCGAGGGCGTCGGCCTGGGAAAGATCGGCCCCGCCTTGCGCGGCGTGCTCACCGGCGGCGCCCCCGCGCCCGACCTGGCCAAGATCCTTGCGGCGCTCGGTCGCACAGAGAGTTCTCGTTCGGATTCAGGATGCGCTTTCGCAATCGCAGTAAGGCGCTATAACGCACCGCAAACGCCCGTTAGGGCACAGCTACAGAGGGAACGGGAATGAGCGACAAAGCTGTCCTGACCATCGGCGATAAGTCGTACGACCTGCCGATCATGAAGGGGTCGACCGGCCCGGACGTCGTCGATGTCCGCAAGTGGTACGCTGAATCGGACACCTTCACGTTCGACCCGGGCTTCACCTCTACGGCGTCCTGCGAAAGCAAGATCACCTACATCGACGGCGACGCGGGCGTTCTGCTGCACCGCGGCTACCCGATCGACCAACTGGCCGAGAAGTCGAGCTTCCTCGAAGTCTGCTACCTGCTGCTGAACGGCGAGCTGCCGAACGCGGCCGAGTTCGCGAAGTTCGATAACAACATCACCTACCACACCATGCTGCACGCGCAGTTTGATCGCTTCTTCGAGGGCTTCCGTCGCGACGCCCACCCGATGGCGGTCATGACCGGCGCCGTCGGCGCCCTGTCGGCCTTCTACGCCGACAGCATGAACGTCGACGACGCCCGTGAACGCGAAATAAGCGCTCATCGCCTGATCGCGAAGATGCCGACCATCGCGGCCCGCGCCTACAAGTACACGATCGGCCAGCCGTTCGTGACGCCGCGCAACGACCTGTCCTATTCGGAAAACTTCCTGCGCATGTGCTTCGCCGTTCCGGCGGAGGATTGGAAGCCGAACCCGGTGCTGACCCGCGCCATGGACCGCATCTTCATCCTGCACGCCGATCACGAGCAGAACGCCTCGACCTCGACCGTCCGTCTGGCCGGCTCATCGGGCGCTCACCCGTTCGCCTGCATCGCGGCGGGCATCGCCTGTCTGTGGGGCCCGTCGCATGGCGGCGCCAACCAAGAAGCCCTGGAGATGCTCGAGCAGATCGGCTCGGTCGAGAACATCCCGGCGTTCATCGAAGGCGTGAAGAAGCGCGAGTACAAGCTGATGGGCTTCGGCCACCGCGTGTACAAGAACTTCGACCCGCGCGCGAAGGTCATGCAGAAGACCTGCCACGAGGTCCTTGGCCAGCTGGGCATCAATGACCCGCTGCTGGAAGTGGCCATGGAGCTGGAAAAGATCGCCCTCAGCGATCCGTTCTTCATCGACCGCAAGCTTTACCCGAACATCGACTTCTATTCGGGCATCACCCTGCGCGCGATGGGCTTCCCGACCAACATGTTCACCGTGCTGTTCGCCCTGGCCCGCACCGTTGGCTGGATTAGCCAGTGGAAGGAAATGTTCGAGGATCCCACCCGCAAGATCGGCCGTCCGCGCCAGCTCTACACGGGCGCGACGCAACGGGACTACATCCCGGTCGACAAGCGCTAAGCCTCGACGGCAAGATGATCACGGCGGCTCCATCCGGAGCCGCCGTTTTCGCATGGGGAGCCTGCCGTGATCCGAAACCTCGCCTTGGCCGCCATCGCCGCCCTTCCCACCCCGCTGGTCGCCGCGCCGGCCCTGGCGCCGGCTGACACAGCCCGCGAGGACGCCGCCATCCGCAAGGTGATCGCCGACATGCAGGCGGCCTGGAACCGGGGCGACTATCGCGGCTACATGGCCGGCTTCCAGAACCCCGGCGTGATCTTCGTCTCCGGCGGGAAGTTCCAGGACGGCTGGCAGGGCACGCTGGATCACTACATCCGCGACTATGGCGACTTCGCCGATACGCGCGGGACCCTGGCCTTCTCGGACATCCGCATCGAATTCCTGGCGCCCGACGCTGCGCAGCTGATCAGCCGCTATCACCTGGAGAGGCCGCAGAAGGCCATGAGCGGGATCAACACCCGCCTGATGCGCAAGATCGACGGGCGCTGGGTGATCGCCCTGAACCACGTCTCGGCCTACGACGTGCCGTCGGCCGGCAAGTAGGCGTTAGGCCGCCTGCCCCGCCGCCCAGCCGCTGGACCAGGCCCACTGGAAATTGTATCCGCCCAGCCAACCGGTGACGTCCACCACCTCGCCGATGAAGAAGAGGCCGGGCACGGCCTTCACCTCCATGGTCCTGCTGTCCAGGGCGTCGGTGTCGACGCCGCCCAGGGTGACCTCGGCGGTGCGATAGCCTTCCGAGCCCACCGGCTTCACCCGCCAGCGGTTCACGGCCTCGTCGATGGCGCGCAGCACCTTGTCCGGCGTATCCGCCAGATTGCCCTTGGCCCCAGCTTCCGCCGCCAGCAGATCGGCCAGGCGCGACGGCACCACGGCGGTCAGGGCGTTGTGCACAGCCTGGCGCGGATTGGAGGCCTTGGCCGCCTTCAGCGTCTCGAACACGTTGACGCCGGGGGCCATGGAAACCTCGATCTCGCCGCCCTCGCGCCAATAGGAGCTGATCTGCAGGATCGAAGGCCCGCTGAGGCCGCGATGGGTGAAGAGCATGCCCTCGGCGAACTTGGTCTTGCCGCTCGTCACCACGGCGTCGACCGCCACGCCCGCCAGAGGCTTCAGGCGCTCCAGCTTCGACGGATCGAAGGTCAGCGGCACCAGGGCCGGACGCGTCTCACGCACCGGCACGCCGAAGTGGCTGGCGATCTCGTAGCCAAGACCGGTCGCGCCCATTTTCGGGATCGACTTGCCGCCGCACGCCACCACCAGCGAGGCGCAGCGGACGGAGGTCTTGTTCAGCCGCACCTCGTAGCCTTCGTCGGCGTGGTCGATGTCCTGGACGGCGGTCTCCAGCCACAGGGTCACGCCGGCGGCGTCCATCTCGGTCAGCAGCATCTCGATGATCTGCTTGGCGGAGCCGTCGCAGAACAGCTGTCCTAGGGTCTTCTCGTGCCAGGCGATCCGGTAGCGGTCGACCAGGGCGATGAAGTCGCGCTGGGTGTAGCGGCGCAGGGCTGAGATGCAGAAGCGCGGATTGGCCGAGATATAGGCTTCGGGCCGAACATCCAGATTGGTGAAGTTGCAGCGGCCGCCGCCGCTGATGCGGATCTTTTCGCCCGGCGCGCTGGCGTGGTCGATCACCAGGACCTTGCGCCCGCGCTTTCCCGCCTCGATGGCGCACATCATGCCGGCGGCGCCGGCGCCGATCACGACGACGTCGAAATTCTGCACGAGAGGCATCCTGTTGAGCGAAGGAGCGCCGTTGTGCTCGTAACGGCGCCAGGGGTCAACGTCGGCCTACGCCGCCGGGAGCGCCACCGAAGCCTGGCCCACCGGCATTGGCAGGATCACGCTGAAGACGGAGCCGCGCGGCGTGCCGGCCCGCGCCTGCACCCGCCCGCCCATCAGCTCGGCCAGATCACGGCTCACCGCCAGGCCCAGCCCCGTGCCGCCATAGGTCTTGGCCGTCCGCGCCGCGCCTTGCACATAGGGCGTGAACAGACGCTCCACGGCGTCCGGCGGCACGCCAGGACCATCATCAATCACGTCGATGCGCACCTGCTTCATCCCCCCTCACGCTGCACGCTGAGGCGCAGGGCGATCCGGCCGCGATCGGTGAACTTGATGGCGTTGGACAGGAAGTTGTTGAGGATCTGGCGCAGGCGGTTGGGGTCACCCTGGACCCAGATCGGTCCACGCGCGGCGTCGGGCAATTCGAACTCCAGGCCCTTGGCTTGAGCCGCCGTCTCCCAGAACCTGGCGACATCCACCATGCTGCTGACCAGCTCGAAATCGCGCACGTCCAACGCCATGGCCCGGGCCTCTACCTTGGAGCGGTCCAGAAGGTCGTCCAGCAACTTGCCCATCAGGCGGGCCGCATCGGAGATGGTCCGTGCCGCGGAGGTGATCTTGTGCGGCGGCACGCCGTCCTCGATCAGGCTGGCGCCGGTGGCGACCGTGATCAGGGGGCTGCGCAGCTCGTGGCTGACGATAGCCGCCATGGCGGCGCGGTTAGCGACCGCCTCCTCCGCCTCGCGCCGTCGGGTCTCCGCCTCCTTGCGAGCGGCGAGCTCGGCCTTGCGCGCCATGTAGATCCGCTCCCAGGCCGCGTGAGCGCCGAACAGAAACAAACCGAAGCACACGGCCAAGATCGCCGTAGAGCCTTTCCCCACCGCCGCTGAATGCACGATCATGGCCAGGGTGGTCAGCACAAAGGGTGTCGCCCCCACATAGAAGACCGCTCGGGATTCGAGGGCCGAGGTCGCGTTGACCAGGACAACGCCGGTCAACAGCAGCAAGGCCATGGTCGTCGAGGTCAGGTCGCCCCGGGTCCACAGGTGATAGATCGCCAGACAGCCGATCACGGGCAGGAAGGTGATCACGGTCAGGGCCGCCATCCGCAGCCCGACCGAGGCGCCGGCCCGCACAGGGTCACGCCTGAACGGACGCATGACGAGGAATTCGATCCCTTGGCCGATTACGTTGGCCACGAGCCACGGCAGGATGAACCTGGCCTCGCCCAGCTCGTAGAAAGCCCAGGACATGGCGATGAGGGTCGACAGCCGTACGGGCGCTTGCCGCAGGCGCTCATGCGCACTGGCGACCAGTCCCCGGCGTAGTTCCTCGTCGTCACGCAGCACTCTCAAGCCTCCCCCAGGCGGCGAAGCCAGTCTAACTCAAGGCGCGGCTTTGCGACAAAGCACATGCGGACGCAGCGGGCGTATGTCGCACCCGTTGCGCTAGCTGGGTTTGCGCTCGAAAAGGATGACCGGTTCATTGCGATAGGTGGCGTAGGCGAAGGGGGTGAAACCCATTCTCTCGGCCACCTTCACCGAGGCGGCGTTGTCGATGTTGATCATGCAGACCGTCCGCGCATCCGCGCCGAAGTGCTGTTCGCCCCACGCCAGGACCGCAGCCAAGGCTTCGCTCGCATAGCCCTTGCCATGGGCGTTAGGCGCCAGGGCCCAGCCCGCCTCCGGCGTATCGCCGAACGACGGCTCCAAGGTGCGCTGGAAGTCTCCGAAGCCGATCTCGCCTAGATACCGTCCCGTGCCCTTCTCCTCGATCACCCAGAAGCCGTAGCCCAGCGCGGCCCAGTGCCCGATGTAGCGGAGAATTCGAGGCCAGACCTCTTCGCGACTCTGCGGACGGCCGCCGATGAAGCGGGTCACCGTCTCGTCGCCCCAGAGCGCCGCGCTGGCGTCCAGATCAGTGACCCGGAACTCCCGCAGGATCAGGCGTTCGGTTTCGATGACGGGCGCCTGGGTAGGCATGTTCAGTTCCTCTCGGCAGTCAGCCGCAGAATTGCCTTCGCGGCGGCCTCAGCAGGATCAGGACCGCCCCGACCCATCAGGTCCAGAGCCGCAAATTGCTTTTCTACCTGCCTTCGTCGCAAACCCGGATCGTCGAGACGCTTTTCAATCTCCGCCGCCAGCTTTGGACCCGTGCAATCCTTCTGGATCAGCTCAGGCGCGACGAACTCACGGGCGGCGATGTTGAACAGCGTGATCCACGGCGTGAGGATCAGGTGCTTGAGGATCGCATGGGTGATCTTCCCGATCCGATAGGCGACCACCATGGGCACGCCGGCCAGGGCCAGCTCGATCGTCACCGTGCCGCTGCAGGCCAGGGCCACGGTTCCCGCAGCCATGGCGTCGTCCTTCAGCGCCTCATCCTCGATGACGTGGACGCGATACGGCCAGGCCGCCGCGCGCGCCTTCACCGCGTCCGTCACGGTGGAGGCGACGGGGATCACCACATGCAAGTCCGGGCGTCCGGCCTTCAGACGGCTGACGGCGTCCTCGAAGGCCGGCATGACGCGCTCGATCTCCGCTGGCCGGCTGCCGGGCAAGACCAGCAGGATCGGCTCGTCCGCGTGCGCTCCTATCACCTCGCGTAGGCGGCGCGGGTCGGCCTTGGAGAAATCCTTGGCCAGGGCCCCGTTGCCGACGAAGGTGGTCGCCAGACCCTCCTTCTCGAAATGCGGAGCGTCGAAGGCGTGGATGGCCAGCAGATGGTCGACGGCGCCGGCCAGCACCTTGGCCCTGCCCGGGCGTGACGCCCAGACCTGCGGCCCCACGTATTTCACCAGCAGTATGTTCGGGTCGATCGCCCGCAGCGCCTTGGCCACGCGGACGGTGAAGCCCCAGCTGTCGATCAGGATCGCCACGTCGGGCCGATCAGACCGCGCCATGGCGGCGGTCTGATCGACCCGCTTCTTGACCCGGCCATAGGCCCGGACGCCTTCCCAAAGGCCGAGGATCGATAATTCGGCGATGTCGAAGGGGCTATCGATCCCCTCCTGCGCCATCCGCGCGCCGCCGACGCCCATGAAGCGCACCTTGGCGCCCAGGCGCTTCTTCAGCGCCCGCATCAATTCCGCCCCGCGAGCGTCGCCCGACGCTTCGGCCGCCACCAGCATGACGGTCAGCGGCTCGGTCACGGGTTCGCGGGCTCCAACCCGATGATGAAGACCCCCAGTTCCTCGGCCATGGCGATCACCGCCGCCTGGTCGAGCACCAGCAGCCGCCCCGCCTCGCCCACGATGCCCGCCAGACCGGCGCGGGCCACGCGCTGCACGGTGGCGACGCCGATGGTGGGCAGGTCCACCTTGGTTTCCTGGATTGGCTTGGGCGCCTTGGCCAGCACGCCGCAAGGGGCGCTGGTCGAACCGCGCAGAGCTTCCGGGAGTTCGGCGACACGGCGCAGCATGGCGTCGGTGCCCTCCTGGGCCTCGACGGCCAGGACCAGGCCGCGACAGACGACACAGCCCTGCCCCACGTCCAGGCGGCCGATCTGGCGCGCCACGTCCAGCGCGCGCTCGATGTCCGCGATGTCGGCGTCACGCGGGCGCAAGCGGCCCAGGGGGCCAAGAGGCAGGGTCAGTTCGGCCATGACCTCGTGCGCGCCCTCGATGGCGAAGCCTTCCTTCTCGAACTCCGCCAGGATTCGACGCAGCAGGGCGTCATCCCCGTCCCGCGCCGCCGCGATCACGCCCGGCAGCGCCGCCAGTCCGCGCAGGTCGGGCTTGAGGGCCGCGAAATCCGGCCGCGCGACATTGCCGGCGAAGCAGACCGCCTCACACCCCGCCGCGCACAGCGCCTTGATGCATTTGCCCAGCTCGGCGAGGCCGACGTCGACGCCGGGAAAGTCCCGAAGCTCCGGTCCCGAAAAGCCGCGAAGCCGCATGACCGCGAAGGGCCGTCCCGCCGACTGGCAGTAGTTGGCGATTTCGACCGGAAGCGCCCCGCCGCCAGCGATCAGACCCAGCTTGCGCACGGCCTCAGACCTCGCGCTCCGGCAGGCAGAGCGGCCGGTTGGCGTCGGCGCGGATGAAATCGACGATCTCCATCACCTCGGCCGAGGTGGCGTGGTTCTCGGCCACTTCGTCGATCCGCTCCTGGAACGTGCCTTCGTCGGCGAACAGCAGGCGATAGGCGGCGCGCAGGGCGTTGATCGTCTCGCGCGAGAAGCCCCGGCGCTTCAGGCCGACCAGGTTCAGGCCTTCCAGATGGGCGTGGTTCCCCCAGACGGACCCGTACGGGATCACATCCTTGGTCACGGCCGCCAGGCCGCCGATGAAGCTGTAGCGGCCGATCCGGCCGAACTGGTGCGCGGCGGCCAGGCCGCCCATGAACACGAAGTCGCCCAGCACCACGTGCCCGCCCAAGGTCGCGCCCTTGGCCATGACCACGTTGTCGCCCACCGTGCAGTCGTGCGCCACGTGGGCGGCGACCATGTACAGGCCGTCCGAGCCGATAGTGGTCACACCCCGGCCCGAAGCCGTGCCGGTGTGGAAGGTGACGTGCTCGCGAATGATGTTACGCGCGCCGATCCGCAGTTCGGTCTTCTCGCCCTTGTGACCCAGGTGCTGCGGCGGCCCGCCCAGGTTGGCGAACGGGTGCACGACGCAGCCCTCACCGATGGTGGTGACGCCTTCGACGACCACGTGGCTCATCAGCCTCACGCCCGCGCCCAGCGTCACGTCCGGTCCCACGATGCTGAAGGCGCCGACCTCGACGTCGTCCGCCAGGCGGGCGGCGGGATCGACCAGGGCTGTGGGATGGACGATGGGCATCAGCGCGTCTCTACGACCATGGCGGCGAATTCGGCCTCCGCGGCGACCTTATCGCCCACCAGTGCCTGGCCGCGGAACTTGAAAATGGACGAGCGGGCGCGAACGACCTCGACCTCCATGCGCAGCACGTCGCCCGGCCGGACCGGATGACGGAAACGGCAATTATCGACAGACATGAACAGGATGGTCTTGCCTTCCACGTCCACTTCCAACGACTTCGACATCAGCACGGCGCCGGTCTGGGCCATCGCCTCGACGATCAGCACGCCCGGCATCACCGGATTGTCCGGGAAGTGGCCCATGAAGAAGGGCTCGTTCATCGTCACGCACTTGATGCCGACGATGGACTGGTTGGCCTTGTAGTCCTCGGCCCGATCAACCAGCAGGAACGGATAGCGATGAGGAATCCGCGCCAGGATCTCGCTGATGTCGATGGAGATCGACTGTTCGGTTTCCGCAGCTTTGCTCATTCCACACCCCCTTTGCGGCTCGACGCCATGCGTCCGAGCCACGCGGTTTCCCGCAACCATTGTCGGATCGGCTGGGCGGGAAATCCGCCCCAGGTCTCGCCGGCCGGCACGTTCTTCATCACACCGGCGCCCGCGCCGATCCGCGCGCCGTCGCCGATGACCAGATGGTCCGCCACCCCGGCCTGACCACCCATGCTCACGCCATCGCCGACGACGGTGCTGCCGGAAATGCCGGTATAGCCCGCCAGCACGCAATTGCGGCCGATGCGGACGTTGTGGGCGATGTGGACGAGGTTGTCGATCTTGGTGTTCTCACCCACCACCGTGTCGTCATAGGCGCCGCGGTCGATACAGGTATTCGCGCCGACCGTCACATTGTCTTGCAAGAGCACGCGGCCCAGTTGCGGCAGGTCGATGATCCCCGCCGCGCTCACCGCCGCGCCGAAGCCCGGCTCACCGATCACGACGCCGGCGTAGATGCGCACGCGGTCGCCGATCAGGGCGAAGCCGATCACCGTACGAGCGCCGATCTCGCAGTCGCGACCGATGGCGACGCCGGGGCCTATCACCGCCCCGGGGCCAATGCGCGTGCCCCGGCCGATCTGGGCCTCCGCGCCGATCACCGCGCCGGGGGCGACTTCAACGCACTCTTCCAGCTTCGCCGTGGGATGAATGGCGGGTGCGCCGGCTTCGAAGGTCTTTGCGCGATAAAGGCGCGATGCGGCGGCGGCCCAGGCGACCTGGGGCCGATCAACCACGACCGCGGCGCAGCCTTCGGGGACCTCACCTGCCATGGCTTGGGTGACGAAGCATGCGCCGGCCTTGGTCGCCTTCAGGTCAGCGACGTAGCGCTTGTCGGAAAAGAAGCCAATGCCAGCGGCGTCCGCCCGTCCGAGGGGGGCCGCGGCGCGGATCTCGATATCCCCGGCCTCAGACGAAAGAAGCTGGCCACCCGTCAGGCTGGCCAGCTCCGAAAGCTTGGCCGGACCCAGGTCCTGGTAGAAACGCGGGTCCGGCATGGCTGTTCTCGATCCGTCTCTTACATCCCGCGCCGCGGCGCGGGCGAGACTCACTTACGCGTAGACGGCGTAGTTTGGGCAGCCGCGGCCGGCTGGTCCAGACGTTCGCGATCGAAAGTGAAGGTCTGGATCTTGGCGTTGAGGCCCTGAACCACTTGGTCGTTGATCGACATGGCCGGGTTGCCGACCAGCACGGCGTTCTGATCGATCAGAACGGCGCACTTCTGGGTTTGGTAAACCTGACGGACGACCGGGTTCATTTCGGTGGCGACGCGGTTCAGCGCCTTCTGCTCGGTGGCGGCCACTTCGCGCTGACGCAGCTGGGCCTTGCGCTCGAAGGCGTTGGCCTTGACCTGCAGGGCGGAGGCGCGCTGCTCCAGGGTGTTCTGGTCGAGCGTCGCGCGTTGCGTCTCCAGGGTCTTGGCTTCGGTTTCGAGCGCGGTGCGCTCGCTCGTCAGCTCGGAATTAACCTGGGTGGCGATCTGTTGCAGACGCGTGTTCACCGCCTTGCCGACAGCCGAGTTGGCGACCACGGCGGCGCTGGAGAACAGGCAGACGCCGGGAATGGCGGCGCCATGGGTCATGGCCGGAGCGGCCGGCACGGCGGCCGGAGCCTGGGCTTGAGCCAGCGCGCTCGACGCGATGGCGAGACCGGCGACCACGCCGGAGGCGGTCGCGACGATGTTGCGGAAGGTCATGGAGTTTAGAACCTTGTGGAGGTGGAGAACCGGAACGTTTCGGTCCTATCGTAATCTTCTTTGGCCAAAATTCGGCTGAAGTCGAAACGAATGGGGCCCATGGGCGAGCGCCAGTGGATGCTGACCCCCGCGGTGGCACGCAAGGACAGGTCGTCTTTGATGAACGGGTCGAACACGCCCGCCCGCTCCTGCTTGTCCTCGTCGTCGAGCATCCCGACGGTGCCGAAGTCGCTGAACAGCGACGCCTTGATACCATACTGCTCGGGCAGATAGGTCGGGATCGTCAGCTCCAGCGTGCCGATGGCGTAGACCTTGCCGCCCAGGGCGTCGTCGTTGCCAGAGGTGTCACGCGGGCCGATGCCGGCGATCTCGAAGCCGCGGAACGAGTTGCCGCCCTTGTAGAAGCGGTCGTTGATCCGGATGCTGTCGCCGCTCCAACCCTCGATATAGCCGGCGGTGCCGACGAAGCTGAGGATGAAGTCCTTGTTGAACCCGTGGAACCACCCGCCGCCGACTTCGGTCTTCAGGTAGTTCATGTCGCCGCCGAAGCCGGCGAGATCCTGGGTGAAGTCCCCGTACCAGCCGCGCGTCGGATTGATCGGGTCGTTACGGCGATCCAGACGCAGGCCGTAGCCGATCAACGAGGTCACGAACGAACCACGCTGGCGGCAGAGAATCTGCGAGACCGAGCCGGCGGAGCAGAAGTCGTCGCCGATCATGACGTCGTCGGTCTTCAACTGGTAGCGCATCGTCATCGATGCGTTCTGGGTCAGCGGGAAGCCGACGCGCAGGGTGCCGCCCAGCGACTTGGTGTCATAGGCGGCGAACTGGCTCAGGTCGTAGCGGAACGAGAACAGGTCGATACCGGCCCGCAGATCACGGCCCATGAAGCGCGGCTCGGTGAAGCCCAAGTCCACTTGCTGGCGCAGAGAGCCGACCGAAACACGGCCACGCATGTTCTGGCCGCGGCCGCGGAAGTTCCGTTCGGTGATGCCGAGGTCGATGACCGCCTTTTCAACCGAGCTGTAGCCGGCGCTGAACGACAGCTCGCCCGTGGGCTGCTCCTCGACCTGCACGCGCAGCGTGGTGCGGTCCGGCTGGGCGCTGGGCTGCTCGTCGATCGTCACGTCCTTGAAGAAGCCAAGGGCGCGGATCTGGTTACGCGAACGGTCGACCAGTACGCGGTTATATGCGTCGCCTTCGGCTACGTTCATTTCGCGGCGGACGACCGTGTCCAGGGTGCGGGTGTTGCCGACGATATCGATGCGGTCGATGTAAACGCGGGGACCTTCGCGAACCAGGAAGGTCACGTCGACGGTCTTGTTCTCGCGGTTCGGCGTATAGCGCGGGCGGACGTCCACGAAGGCGAAGCCCGCGGCGCCGGCGGCGAAGGTCAGCGAGTCCGTCGCCTGCTCGATGCGCTGGTCTTCGTAGAGCTCGCCCGAGCGGATCGGCAGGATCGCCTGCAGAATCTGGCCGTCCAGCTTCTTGTTCTCGGTATCGACCGTGATCTTGCCGAACTTGTACTCTTCGCCTTCGTCGATCGTGTAGGTGATCACGAATCCGTTCTTGTCCGGCGACAACTCGGCCACCGCCGAGATCACCCGGAAGTCGTAGAAGCCGCGGTTGCGGTAGTGCTTGCGCAGCTGTTCCTTGTCGTACTCGATCCGGTCAGGATCGTAGTTGTTGTTCGACGAGAAGAACTTCAGCAGGCGGCTTTCCTCGGTCACCACCACGTCGCGCAGATCGTTGTCCGAGTACTCGCGGTTACCGATGAAATTGACGTTCAGGACGCCGCTCTTCGGGCCTTCGTTGATCTCGAAGACCAGATCGACGCGCTTTTGCGGCAGTTCGACCACCTTGGGCGTCACCGTGGCCGAGATGCGGCCCGAACGGCGATAGAGTTCGATGATGCGCTGGACATCCTGCTGGACCTTGGCGCGCGTGAAGATGCCGCGCGGACGGATGGTGACCTCATCCCGCAGCTTGTCTTCCTTCATGGCCGAGTTCCCCTCGAACACGACCTGGTTGATGATCGGGTTCTCGACGACCTGGATGACGAGGTCCGTGCCCTGCATCTGCATGCCGACGTCGGCGAACAGGTCGGTGCGGAACAGCGTCTTCACCGCAAGGTCGAGACGGGCCGGATCGACCGTGTCGCCGATCTGGATCGGCAGGTAGGAGATGACCGTCCCCTGCTCGATCCGCTCGTTGCCCTGCACCACGATGCGCTGGACGACGCCCGTCTGCTGGACCTGGGCCATGACCGTCGTCGGCGCCGTCATGGCCGTCGAGCCCAGAAGGAGCGCGAAGCCGGAGAAAAGCGCGGCGCGACGAACGCGGTGATTTTTCATTGGATAAGCCATGACCGGTGAGCGGGCGTTCAGGAGAACAGGCCGCCGAGGAATTGGAACACTCGCAAGCGCTGCAGATCGTTCCACGTCGCGAACAACATGAATCCGAGGAGCAGCGCAAGGCCTACGCGATATCCGGCGGCCTGGACCTTTGCGCCCAGGGGCCGCCGCGCCACCGCCTCATAGGCGTAGAACAGCAGATGGCCGCCATCCAGTACGGGAATCGGCAGCAGATTCATGAAGCCGATGCTGACCGAAAGCACCGCCGCCAGGCCCAGAAGCGAGACGAAGGCGCCGAGCAGCATGAAGCCGAAATCCGGCGCCCCCTGGGCCCCGGCCTGCGCCACGGCGCCCGAAGCCTGGGCGATGCGGATCGGCCCGCCAAGCTGCTCGGCCGAGACTTGCCCAGTCACCAGACGGCCCAGGTAATAGACCGTCGTGTCGAGCACTTCCCAGGTCTTGCGGGCGCCCACGACAACGGATTCGATCGGGTTGTAGCGGGTGCGGACCACGTCGGCGGCCGTGACCTGGCTGCTGACGCCCAGACGACCGACTTCCTGACTGCCACCCGTGGGGTCGACGTCACGGACCATGGCCGGGGTCGCCATCAGGTCGATGGCGCGGCCGCCACGTTCGATCTCAAACCGGATTGGCACGTTGGCGCGCACGATGATGTAGCGCTCCAGGTCCTCGAAGCTGCGGATCTTGCGGCCGTCCGCCTCGACGACGACGTCGCCCGGCTGGAAACCGGCCGCCGCCGCTGCTCCACCCGGCGAGACGCCGGTGATGCGGGCCGGATGGGTGACCTCACCCACGGTGCCCAGCAGAAGAGCGAACAGGAAGATCGCCAGGATGAAGTTGGCGACCGGGCCCGCGGCGGCGATGCAGGCGCGCTGCCACAGGGGCTTGAAGTGGTAGTACTTGCTGAGCGCCTGCGCCCCTTCGTGCTGCACGATGGCGCTACGCAGGTGATTCAGGTCTTCCTGATCCGGCACGCTGGCGGCGTTGTCGTCGCCCGAGAACCGCACATAGCCGCCCAGCGGGGCCCAGCCGATGCGCCATTCGACGCCCGAGCGATCGACGCGCTGGAAGATCGGCCGTCCGAAGCCGATGGCGAAGCGGTCGATGGCGACCCCGAACGCCTTGGCCATCAGGAAGTGGCCAAGCTCGTGCACCGTAACCACCAGGGTCAGCACGAAAAGGAACGGAATGATGTAGGTCAGCGCCGTCTGGGCGAAGCCGAGCATGGGTTTTCCCTAACCGTGAGCCAGAACGCGCAGACGGTCGATGACCTCGCCGGCTCTCTGACGGGCGCGTCGGTCGATCGTCATCGCGTTCTCCAACACGTCGCTGTTCGCCCCCGCGATCAGTTCCCCGTCACGGTCGAGACGCTCGACGGTCTCCGTCACGGCGGCGGCAATATCGAGAAAGCCGATCCTGTGGTCAAGGAACGCCGCGACGGCGGCCTCATTGGCCGCATTCATGGCGGTGGTCGCCCCCTGCCCCGCCCGCAGCGCCTCGCGCGCGATGGAGATGGCCGGGAAGCGTTCATCGTCAGGCGCTTCAAAGGTCAGCTGGCCCATCTTGGCCAGATCCAGCCTCGGCGCCGGCCAGTCCAACCGGTCGGGCCAGGCGAAGGCGCAGGCGATCGGCGGCCGCATGTCGGGCACGCCAAGCTGCGCCAGGGTCGAGCCATCGACATACTCGACCATGCTGTGGATCACGGACTGCGGATGTATCAAGACGTCGATCCGCTCCGGCGGCATAGCGAACAGGTACGACGCCTCGATCATCTCGAGGCCCTTGTTCATCATGGTCGCGGAATCGATCGAAATCTTGGCGCCCATCGACCAATTCGGATGAGCCTTGGCCTGGGCCGGCGTCGCCGCCCGCATGGCGGCCAGGCTGGCGCTGCGGAAAGGCCCACCGGAGGCCGTCAGGATCAGTCGGCTGACCTTGTCGGCGCAGGCCGGCTGCAGCACCTGGAAGATGGCCGAATGCTCCGAATCGACGGGAATCACCGTGCCGCCCGCGGCGCGAGCCGTCTCGATCAGCGCCGGACCGACGCAGACCAGGCTTTCCTTGTTGGCCAGCGCGATCACTGCGCCGGTACGCGCCGCCGCCCAGGTCGGGGCCAGCCCTGCGGCGCCGACGATGGACGACATGACCCAGTCCGCGCCCATGGCGGCCGCGTTGATCACGGCCTGAGCACCGGCGGCCGAAGCGATCCCGGTTCCCGCCAGGCGGTCACGCAGCTGCGGCAGGCGCGCCTCGTCGGCGATGACGGCGATCTGGGGCCGCCAACGCAGGGCCTGTTCGGCCAGCTTGTCGATATTGCCCCCCGCCGTCAGGGCGAGAATCTCGACCTCGGCCCCCGACTTGTCGAGAAGATCAAGGGTGGAGACCCCCACCGATCCGGTGGAGCCCAGCACCACCACTTTGCGCGGCGTGCTCAAAAGGCCCACCCATAATGGACGATCAGCCGGATGGCGGCCACGGCCACCACGGCGAACAACAACCCGTCGACCCGGTCCAGCAGGCCGCCATGGCCAGGGATCAGGTCGCCGGAATCCTTCACGCCGAACCGGCGCTTCAGGAACGATTCCCACAGGTCCCCGGCCATGGTCGCCAGACCGCCGGCGAAACCGGCCAGGGCGGCCAGGGGCCAGGTCATGCCCAGCCGCGAGACGATGTTGACCAGGATGCCGGCCACGACAGCCGCCGCCAAACCGCCGAAGAAGCCGGACCAGGTCTTGTTGGGCGAAATCCGCGGCCAAAGCTTGGGCCCCTTGAAGGCGTTGCCCGCCAGGAACGCGAAGATGTCCGCCGACCAGGCCACGATGAACACCATCAGGGTCCAGCCGATGCCATGCCCCATGGCGCGCAGCCAGACCAGGGCGATGAAGGCCGGCGCCAGATAGACGACGCCATAGGCCGCGTCAGCCCGCCGCTCCACCGCGCCCCGCGCGGCCATGCCGGCGGCGATGGCGCCCAGGACGGCCGCGAGCCAGGCCAGGCGATAATGCCCGAACTGAGCGACGACGACGCCGAACATCACCGCCAGGCCGATGATGACCATCAGC
The DNA here is from genome assembly GCF_041021955.1 of Caulobacter sp. 73W. GTDB lineage: Bacteria > Pseudomonadota > Alphaproteobacteria > Caulobacterales > Caulobacteraceae > Caulobacter. The sequence continues at coordinate 3,965,134 of NZ_CP158375.1, read as the reverse complement.
AGATACGGCGACTTCGGCGAGGTCATGAAGCCCCACTCGCGGGCCAGCAGGGCCACGGCGAGGGTCAGCATGATCACGAACGGCCAGCCGCCCAGCCACACGGCCGCGACGACCGCGGGGATGAGGACCACGGCCGAGACGGCGCGAATGCCGAGATTGCTCCAATCGAAGCGTCTAGCCGGCGGCGAGGACGTCATCGACCATGGCTCCGCCGTACCGGCGTTCGCGGGTGGCGAACTCTGCGATCGCCGCCTTCAGGTGCTCGGGCCCATATTCGGGCCACAAGACGTCCTGGAAGATCAGCTCGGCGTAAGCGCTTTCCCAAAGGAGGAAGTTGGACAGCCGCTGCTCGCCGCTGGTCCGCACGATCAGGTCGGGCGGCGGGGCGTCGGCGGTGGACAGCGAGCGCTCGAACAGCGCTTCGTCGAGGTCGGAGGCCTTGGCCCTGCCCTCCTCGACCGCCCTGGCGAACTTGCGCGCGGCGTCGACGATGTCGGCCTGGCCGCCATAGTTGAACGCGACCTGCAGATGAAACGCGGTGTTCTGCGCAGTACGCTGCTCGGCGCGCTCGATCACCTCGAGCACGTCGGGCGACAGGCCTTCGCGACGGCCCAGGATGGTGACGCGCACCCCCTCCTTGGCCAGACGCTCCAGGTCGCTCGACACATAGGCCTTGAGCAGGCCCATCAATTCAGACACCTCGGCGGCCGGGCGCCGCCAGTTCTCGGTCGAGAAGCCGAACACGGTCAGCCTGCCGACGCCGAGGGCCGCGGCCCCCTCGACAGTGCGCTTGAGCGCCTTGACGCCCTCGCGGTGGCCGAAGGTGCGCGGCAGACCGCGGCGTTTGGCCCAACGGCCGTTGCCGTCCATGATGATGGCGACGTGCAGGGGCGCTCTCCCGGCTTCCGCCGGTCGCGCTTCGCTCTGCTGGCCATTCATCGTCATGCGGCTTTTCCCTGTCAGCCCCTGACGGCCTAAACCTGCATGATCTCTTGTTCTTTGGTTTTCAAGGTCTCGTCGATGCGCTTCACCGCCTCGTCGGTGAACTTCTGGACCTCGGTTTCCATCTTCTTCTGCTCGTCCTGGCTGATGACCGTGTCCTTCTCGGCCTTCTTCAGGTCGTCGTTGGCGTCACGGCGCACGTTGCGGACGGCGATCTTCTGCTGTTCGGCGTACTTGCCGGCCAGCTTGGCCAGGTCCTTGCGGCGTTCTTCGGTCAGCGGCGGGATCGGAATGCGCAGGTTCTGGCCATCGACCACGGGGTTCAGGCCCAGGCCGGAGGCGCGGATGGCCTTCTCGACCGAGACCACGACACCCTTGTCCCAGACGCTGACGCTCAGCGAGCGCGGCTCCGGCACCGTGACGTTGGCCACCGCGTTCAGCGGGGTCGTGGAGCCGTAGGCTTCGACCATGACCTGGTCCAGCAGGCTGGCGGACGCGCGGCCCGTGCGCAGGGAGGCGAACTCCTCCTTCAGCTGGGCGACCGCCTTGTCCATGCGATCCTTGTACTTCGACAGAACGGGCTTTTCGGCTGCGGCCATGTTCGGCTCTCTCTTATCGGTCGTTGTCGTGAAATCAGGCGATGGTGGTATGCACGCCGTCGCCCGCCAGGACGCTGAGCAGATTGCCGCGCCCCTTGATGGAGAAAACGACGATCGGGATCTGGCTGTCGCGCATCAGGCTGATGGCCGAAGCGTCCATGACGCGCAGGTCCTTGGCCAGAACATCCTGGTGGCTCAGGCGGTCGTATCGCTCGGCCTTGGGATCCTTCTTGGGATCGGCCGTGTAGACGCCGTCCACGCTGGTGCCCTTGAACAGGGCGTCGACGCCCATTTCAGCGGCCCGCAGCGCGGCGCCCGTGTCGGTCGTGAAGAACGGCGCACCGACGCCGGCGGCGAAGATCACGACACGGCCCTTCTCCAGGTGCCGCTGGGCGCGGCGGCGGATGTAGGGCTCGCAGATGGTGTCCATCGGGATGGCGGATTGAACGCGGGTCTGGACGCCGATGCGCTCCAGCGCATCCTGCATCGCCAGGGCGTTCATGACGGTGGCCAGCATGCCCATGTAGTCGGCGCTGGCGCGTTCCATGCCCTTGGCCGCCCCGGCCAGGCCGCGGAAGATGTTGCCGCCGCCGATCACCAGGCTGAGCTGGATGCCCTGCCGGACGATCTCGGCGATGTCCTGCGCCACGGCTTCGACGGTGTTGGTGTCGATGCCGTAGGGGCTGTCGCCCATCAGCACCTCGCCGGAGACCTTCAGAAGGATCTTGCGGTAGCGGGGTGTCGGAACGGTCATGGACGGGCTCTCGTCGACTCGGAACGCTGCTTGGGACGCAACATAGACAAGGGCGCGGCGCGCGTCGAACGCGCCGCGCCCTCAAAGGGTACTCTAACTGATTAGGGCTTAGCCCTGACCGGAAACGGCCGCCACTTCCGCGGCGAAGTCCTCGGTCTTCTTCTCCACGCCTTCGCCCAGGGCGAGACGGGTGAAAGCCTTGATCGAAACCGGGGCGCCGAGGGTCTTGCCGGCTTCCGCCAGCAGTTGCTCGATCGTCTGGTCCGGGTTCATGACGAAGGCCTGCTTCACGAGCACGACTTCTTCCAGGAACTTGCGGATACGGCCTTCGATCATCTTTTCGACGACGGACGCCGGCTTGCCCGATTCCAGAGCCTGCTCGGTGAACACGGCCTTTTCACGCTCGATCGCGGCCGGGTCCAGATCTTCCGGCTGCAGCGACAGCGGAGCGGTCGCGGCCACGTGCATGGCGATCTTGCGGCCCAAGTCGCGCAGGGCGGCCTTGTCCGAAGCGGTCGAGTCCAGCGCGACCAGAACGCCGATACGGCCGAGGTCCGGCGCGGTGGCGTTGTGGATGTACGAAGCGACGACGCCGTTATCGACCGTGAAGCGCGCGGCGCGGCGGACCATCATGTTCTCGCCGATCGTGGCGATCAGGTTGGTCAGGTGCTCCTGAGCGGTTTCGCCGCCCGCCAGCTTGGCGCTAGTGATGGCTTCGATCGAACCGTCGGTGCCGAGCGCGGCTTGCGCGATCTGGCGGGCGGCGGTCTGGAACAGGTCGTTACGGGCGACGAAGTCGGTCTCGGCGTTCACTTCGACGGCGGTCGCGGTTTCGCCAGCGCCGTTTTCGACGACGGCGACGGCCACGAGGCCTTCGGCGGCGGCGCGGTCAGCCTTCTTGGCGGCCTTGGACAGGCCCTTGGCGCGCAGCCAGTCGATGGATGCGTCGATGTCGCCGTTGTTTTCGGCGAGCGCCTTCTTGCAGTCCATCATGCCGACGCCGGACTTTTCGCGCAGCTCCTTGACGAGCGCGGCGGTGATCTCAGCCATGAGAAATCTCCAGATTCAAAAAGTTGGCGACCGGGCTGGTCTAGCCCGGTCGCATGTCAGATTTCGGACGGCCGCCCCATTTCGGAGCGGCCGAAACGCTTAGCTGGCGGCCGGCTCTTCAGCGACGGCTTCGTTAGCTTCGGCGGTCGCTTCTTGAGCGGCGGCCGGAGCTTCCGGGGTCAGTTCGCGTGCGAGGGCCGGCTCGACGGGAGCAACCGAAGCGCCCAGGTCGACGCCCGAAGCGGCTTGGCCGGCGGCCAGGCCGTCCAGGACGGCGTCGGCGATCAGGTCGCAGTACAGCTGCAGAGCGCGAGCGGCGTCGTCGTTACCCGGGATCGGGTACGTGATGCCGTCCGGATCGCAGTTGGTGTCCAGGATGGCCACAACCGGGATGTTCAGCTTGCGGGCTTCCAGGATCGCGATCGCTTCCTTGTTGGTGTCGATCACGAACATGATGTCCGGAATGCCGCCCATGTCCTTGATGCCGCCCAGCGACAGCTCCAGCTTGTCGCGCTCGCGCGTCAGCTGCAGCAGTTCCTTCTTGGAGCGGCTGCCCGGGGTTTCCATCAGGCCTTCCAGCTCACGCAGACGAGCGATCGAGCCCGAGACGGTGCGCCAGTTGGTCAGGGTGCCGCCGAGCCAGCGGTGGTTCACGTAGTACTGAGCGCAGCGCTTGGCGGCGGCGGCGACCGGATCGGAAGCCTGGCGCTTGGTGCCGACGAACAGCACGCGGCCGCCCGAAGCGGCGACTTCACGCACCTTCACCAGGGCCTGGTGAAGCAGCGGGATCGACTGCGACAGGTCGATGATGTGGATGTTCGAACGCGAACCGAAGATGTAGCGGTCCATCTTCGGGTTCCAGCGGTGGGTCTGGTGACCGAAGTGCGCGCCTGCTTCGAGCAGCGAACGCATGGAGAATTCGGGAAGCGCCATAAGATAATTCCTTCTTCCGGTTGCGCCTCCGCAGGCAAACCCCGAACCGACGAATTCGATTTGGGACCGGAACGGTACGGACGGGGATTTACCCGCTCATGCCGAACGCCTGCGTGTGTGATGGCGCGCGAGATAGGCGCAAACGGCGTTAAAAGCAAGCGCCGCCGCGCAAACCGGATGAAGCGCGGCCGCATATCCTCCGACCGCCGCCATTCCCGGCCGGCCCGTGCCGACCGGCTCCATGGGTCAGACGCTCTTGCCGTCCACCAGGGTCGGGGTCAGGTCCTTGGCCTCGACGCCGTCGAAACAGCGGACATTCAGCGCGATCATGGACTTGCCGTCCGACGTACGGCCGCGGGCGAAGGACTCGACCCCGCAGGTGGCGCAGAACAGGTGGTCAATAGTCTTACTGTTGAAGGTGTAGGTCGTCTGGGCGTCGTCGCCCTTCAGCAGCTCGAAATTATCCGGCGTGGTGAAGGTCAAGATCGTGCCCAGCTTGCCGCAGCGCGAGCAGTTGCACTCGATCACCTCGTCCAGGCTGGCCGTGGCCTTATAGCGGACCGCGCCGCACTGGCAGCCGCCTTCAAAGGTCTGCATTCCGCTCATGGTCACGCTTCCTCCAGATAGAGCACGCCGGGCGCGGTCTTCAGGGCGCCGCGCAGGGGCGCATCAAGATTGTATCGACCGGGCAGCTTCAGCTCGACTTCCCGGCCACCGGCCAGTCCGCCGATTAGCACGATCTCCCCGCCCTTCTGCCCCTGGCCCGCCTCGAGCCGCTTGCGCAGCGCCTCAATCTCCACCGAACCGGTCGAGACGTGGACGCGCAGGGACGCAACCGCCCCCTCGATCGCCTTTTCGATAGGCTCCGCGTCGTCGCCGAAGAAGCGCACCTCCCCGTCCCGCCCCTTGGCGCGCACCTTGATGACCACGGCCTTGCCGGGCTCCAGCACATCGCGGCAGCGACGAAGCTGCTCGGGGGGAACAGCACTTCGTACTCGCCCGTGGGATCAGACAGGGAGACGAAGGCGAAGCGGTCGCCGCTCTGCTGAACACGCTCCTGACGGCGACGGATGACCCCGGCCATCTTGAAGGCTTCGGCCCCGGCCTCGGCGCGAACGATGGCCTCGGCCAGCAGGGTCGTGCGCTTGCGGCGCAGGGCGTCGACCATGTCGTCCAGCGGGTGGCCGGTCAGGTAGAAGCCGACCGCCGCCAGTTCCTCGTCCAGCAGCTGGACCTGGTTCCAGGCCTCCGTCCGCGGCATGGGCGGGCGGGCAGAGGCGACATTGTCGCCGCCCAGCAGGCTGAGCTGGTCGGACACGCGGTCGGCGGCGACGCTCTGGCCATAGGCGGCCAACTTGTCGGCCATGGCCATGATCTGGGCGCGGTTGGGGTGGATGGCGTCGAAGGCCCCTGCCCGCGCCAGGTTCTCCAGGGCGCGCCGGTTGACCTGCTTGGGATCGACCCGCTCGACGAAATCGAAGATGTCGCGGAACGGCCCGCCCTCGTCGCGGACGGCGACCAGATGCTCCATGGCGGTCAGGCCGACATTGCGCACCGCCCCCAGCGCGTAGAGCACCTCGCCGTTCTCCACCTCGAAGTCGGCGCCCGAGCGGTTCACGCAGGGCGGCCGCACCTTCACCCCGAACTTGCGGGCGTCCTGATAGAAGACCGCCAGCTTGTCGGTGTTGGAGATATCGAGGCTCATCGAGCCCGCGTAGAATTCCACCGGCGCGTTCGCCTTGAGCCAGGCCGTATGGTACGAAATCAGGGCGTAGGCGGCGGCGTGCGACTTGTTGAAGCCGTAGCCCGCGAACTTGGCCACCAGTTCGAAGATGCTGTCCGACTGCGCCTCGGGCACCCCCTTCTCGGACGCGCCTTTGACGAAGCGCGCTTTCTGGAGGTCCATCTCCTCCTTCTTCTTCTTACCCATGGCACGGCGCAGCAGGTCGGCTTCGCCAAGGCTGTAGCCCGCCAGGATCTGGGCGATCTGCATCACCTGTTCCTGGTAGACGATGACGCCATAGGTCTCGCGCAGCACGGGCTCGAGCGTCGGATGCAGGGTGTCGACCGGTTTGCGGCCGAACTTGCAGTCGACGAAGGTGTCGATGTTGTCCATCGGACCCGGGCGATAGAGCGAGATAAGCGCCGTGACCTCTTCCAGCGTGCCCGGACGCATCTTGCGCAGGGTGTCGCGCATGCCCTGGCTTTCGAGCTGGAACACGCCGACCGTCTGGCCAGAGCTCATCAGCTCATAGGACGGCCCGTCATCGAACGGCAGGGCCGACAGGTCCACCAGCGCGCCGCGCTTGGCCATGTGCTTGACCGCCCGGTCCAGCACGGTGAGCGTCTTCAGGCCCAGGAAGTCGAACTTCACCAGACCGGCGCTCTCGACCCACTTCATGTTGAACTGAGTGGCTGGCAGTTCCGAGCGCGGATCCTTGTAGAGCGGCGTCAGTTCGGTCAGGGGCCGGTCCCCGATCACCACGCCAGCGGCGTGGGTCGAGGCGTTGCGGAACAAGCCTTCCAACAGCAACGCCACATCCAGGCAGCCGGACACCGCGGGGTCGTCGCGCTTGGCTTCCTGCAGACGCGGCTCGATCTCGATCGCCTTGGCCAGAGTCACCGGGTTGGCCGGGTTAGCCGGCACCATCTTGCAAAGACGGTCGACCAGGCCTAGCGGCAGTTGCATCACCCGGCCCACGTCGCGCAGCACGGCCCGCGCCTGCAGGGAGCCGAAGGTGATGATCTGGGCCACGCGGTCGCGGCCGTACTTGCCCTGCACGTAGGAGATCACCTCTTCGCGGCGCTCCTGGCAGAAGTCGATATCGAAGTCGGGCATGGACACCCGCTCCGGATTGAGGAAGCGCTCGAACAGCAGGCCGAACCGGAGCGGATCGAGGTCGGTGATAGTCAGGGCCCAGGCGACCAGAGAGCCCGCGCCTGAACCCCGGCCCGGTCCCACAGGAATGCCCTGGGACTTCGCCCACTTGATGAAGTCCGACACGATCAGGAAGTAGCCCGGGAACCCCATCTTCTGGATGATCCCGACCTCCCGCTCTAGGCGGGCCCAGTATTCCTCCTCGGGCACGGCCAGGCTTTCCAGGGCCGCCAGACGCTTCTTCAGGCCCTCACGCGCTTGGTGCGCCAGCTCCTCCGGCTCGCTGCGCCCGGCGCCGGTGTCGAACCGGGGCAGGATCGGATCGCGCTTCTTGACCATGAAGGCGCAGCGCTTGGCGATGTCGAGGGTGTTGTCGCAGGCCTCCGGCAGGTCGGAGAACAGCCGGCGCATGTCGGCGGCCGACTTGAACCAGTGCTCGCCCGTCACCCGGCGGCGTTCGTCCTGCCCCACGAAGGCGCCGTCGGCGATGCACAGCAGGGCGTCATGCGCCTCGCTCAGGGACGGTTGGCCGTAATAGACGTCGTTGGTGGCCACCAGCGGGACGTCGTGCTCGTAGGCGAACGCCACCAGGCCGGGCTCAGCCAGGGCCTCTTCATGCTTTCCGTGGCGCTGGAGCTCCACATAGAAGCGATCGCCGAACACCTTGGCCATCTCGGTCAGGGCGACATTGGCCTCGGCGGTCTTGCCAGCGGCGAACAGCGGATCGACAGGCCCGTCCGGCCCGCCGGACAGCAGCAACAGCCCTTCATGATGCTCGGCCACCAGGCTCCAGGGCACCGAGGGCTCGGACATGCCGTCGCCGTTCAGATAGGCTGCGGAGGAAAGCTCGGAGAGATTGAGGTAGCCGGCCTCGTTCTGGGCCAGCAGCACGATGGTCGGCGTCCGCGCCCAACGTTCGGGTTGGCGATCGCCGATGCCTGTGACCGGCAGAGCGCAACCGATGATCGGTTGAACACCCGTATCCTTGGTCGTGACGGAGAACTCCAGGGCCCCGAACAGATTGGCCCGGTCGGCCAGGCCCGCGGCGGGCATATCCTGTTCGGCGGCGAGCTTGCCGATGGCGTCGGCCTTGATAGCCCCTTCCAGCAGCGAATAGGCGGAGCGGACGCGCAGATGGACGAAACCTTCAGCCGCGCCATCCGCCATCAGTTCATCTCCCGCTGAGCGGCCCCGACTCAGGCCACCAGAAACGCCATCGAACACATCATCCAGACGAAGCCGGCGACGGATGCAAGGGCCAGCGATTCACGAGCGAGACGAAGAGCCATAAAAGCCTCCTTGGTTGCCCGTTTGTTCTATGTTCCAATTTTGTTCACGTCAACGACGAAGTTCTCGTTCTGTTTCGCGCTACGCTGCTAGGCGGTCGGCAGGCCGGGAAACTTCGACAGGTTGGGCTTGGGGATCGCGGTCCGGAACGGACCGGTCGCCTTGGTCTTGTCCCGCGCCTGATCAGCCCAGGCCGCCACGAAGGTGTGTGTCGCGCCGGGGATCGCCATCCGCCGAAACTCCAGCGCCTCGCGACGGGGCGCCACCAGGGCGTCGATCTGGGTCCACAGATCCGCCTCCTCCACCTCGACTGGCTTGCCGGCCAGGCGGGTTAGGGCGATCTGCGCGACCGCCACCTCGTCACAATGGATGACCAGCTTCACGCCAACGGGGGCAGCCTTCACCGCCTCGATCAGGCCGACAAGTTGCATGCGGCGCAAGGTGGTGCGGCGCTCTCCGCCCGCCATGCCGCTGGCGACGCTGTCCTGAGCCGAAACCCAGGACCAGCCGCCATAGCCCGGCGGACCGGAGACGCTGCCGGCGGTCCAGAGACTGACCGCCACGGTCAGAGGTCGCTGCGCGCTTCCAGGTGTCCGTCCTTCAGGGCGAACACCCGATCCATGAACTTCGCCAACTCCATGTTGTGGGTGGCGATCAAGCAGGCCACGCCCTCGTTGCGCGCCAGGTCATAGAGCGACTGGAACACGGACGTCGAGGTTGCTGGATCCAGGTTGCCGGTCGGCTCGTCCGCCAGCAGCAGGCGCGGCCGGTTGGCCAGCGCGCGGGCTATGGCGACGCGTTGCTGCTCCCCTCCCGACAGCTGCGCCGGCTGGTGCTTCACGCGGCTTTCCAGACCCAGCTGGGTCAGCAGTTCCAAGGCCCGGTCCTCCGCCTCGCGCTTGGACTTGCCGGCGATCAGCAGGGGCAGCGCGACGTTCTCCAGGGCGGAGAACTCAGGCAGCAGATGGTGAAACTGATAGACGAAGCCGATGGTCGACAGGCGCACACGGGTGCGCTGGCGCTCGTTCATGTTGGAGCAGTCGCGGCCATCCACCACGACCTCGCCCGCGTCCGGATGCTCTAGAAGACCAGCGGCGTGTAGCAGGGACGACTTGCCCGAACCCGACGGTCCGATCAGGCCAACGATCTCGCCAGCGTTGACGTCCACGTCCACGCCCTTGAGCACTGGCAGCTTGCCGGCCTCGGTCACATAGACGCGCTCGACGCCCTTCAGGTGGAGGATCAGCTTACTCATAGCGGAGCGCCTCCACCGGATCGAGGTGAGAGGCCCGCCAGGCCGGCGGCAGGGTGACGAGGAACGACACGATCACCGCGAACAGGGTGACGATGCCCACCTCGCTCCACTCGATCCTCGCTGGGATGTGGCTGAGGAAATAGATCTCGGCGTTGAACACCTTGGTGCCCGTGACCGCCTCCAGAACCTTCTGGATCGGCTCGATGAAGGTGCAGAACAGGACACCCGCCGCGAGACCGGCCAGGGTGCCGAGCACGCCGATCGAGGCGCCAGCCATGAAGAAGATGCGCAGGATGGCCCCCTGCCCCGCCCCCATGGTGCGCAGGATGGCGATATCCTTGCCCTTGTTCTTCACCAGCATGACGAGGCCGGAAATGATGTTCAGGGCCGCGATGGCGACGATCATCATCAGGATCAGGCGCATGGCCGCGCGCTCCACCTGAAGCGCGTCGAAGTAGGCCTTGTCCTTCTGGGTCCAGTCGGTGACGAACGCCCCAGGGCCGGCGGCGCGACTGACGACGGGCCGCATGCCGCGCGCGTCGTCCGGGTCCTTCACCTTCACCTCGATCACATCGACCGACTGGTCACGGCCAAAGAACAGCTGGGCCTGCTCGACGGGCATGTAGATGAAGGCGGCGTCGAACTGGGTCATGCCGACAGAGAAGACTCCGCCGACCACATAGTCCTTTTCCTGGGTCGCCGTGCCGAACGCCGTGGCGGGCCCGGAAGGCGAGACCAGCTTGACCACATCGCCTGGCTTTACACCCAGCCCCTCGGCCAGACGGTCGCCCATCAGGATGGTGTCGCCGCCGAACTCGCCCTGGCCGAAGCCGTTCATCGAGCCTTGCTTGAGGTTGCCGGCGATGATCGGCGTCGCCTTCAGGTCGGCGGGCGCGATGCCGCGCACGATGGCGCCGGTGATCTGGGCCGGGCCGATGGCCATGGCCTGGGCCTCGATCATGGGCACGGCCTGCTCCACCCCGTCGGCGCGGCGAATGCGCTGGACGGCGGCGAAGGTCTGTACCGGATCGGACAGGACCTGGCCGGACACAAACAGATGGCCGTTGAAGCCGAGCATCTTGCCCAGCAGCTCCGTCCGGAACCCGTTCATCACGCTCATGACGATGATCAGCACCGCCACCGCCAGCATAATGCCAACGAAGCTGATGATGGAGATCAGAGCCACGCCGCCGTTCTTGCGCTTGGCGCGCAGGTAACGGGCCGCGACCGAGCGCTCCCAGGCGCTGAAGGGAGGCGCGACGCTGCCAGCGAGCGCCTCGGTCTTCATGCGTTCGCCTTCTTGGAAAGGCCTTCGATCACGGCGTCGAGCGGCGCGGTGGAGCGCTCGCCGGTGGCGCGGTTCTTGATCTCGACCTGGCCCTCGGCGACGCCCTTGGGACCGACGATCATCTGCCAGGGCACGCCGATCAGATCCATGGTCGCGAACTTGGCGCCCGGACGGTCGGCGGTGTCGTCATAGAGCGCGCTCTTGCCGGCCGCGTGGATGGCCGCATAGGCCTTCTCGCAAGCAGCGTCGCAGGCTTCGTCGCCCGGACGCAGGTTGATGATCGCGACGTCGTAAGGCGCCACGGATTCCGGCCAGATGATGCCGCCCTCGTCGTGGCTAGCCTCGATGATCGCGCCCAGCAGGCGCGAGACGCCGACGCCGTAGGAACCCATATGCACGAAGTGCTCCAGGCCGTCCGGACCGGTGACCTTGGCGTTCATCGGCTTGGAGTATTTCTCACCGAAATAGAAGATGTGGCCGACCTCGATGCCGCGCGCCGACAGACGCTGCTCCTCGGGCACGGCGTTGAACGCCGCCTCGTCGTGCATCTCTTCGGTCGCCGCATAGAGCGCCGTACGCTGGTCGACCAGCGGCTGCAGGTCGCCCTGGAAATCGACGTCGGGTCCGGGCGCGCCCATCTCCACCAGATCCTTGTGACAGAAGACCTGGCTCTCCCCGGTCTCCGCCAGAACGATGAACTCGTGGGAAAGATCCCCGCCGATGGGGCCGGTGTCTGCACGCATCGGCACCGCCTTCAGGCCCATGCGCGAAAAGATGTTCAGATAGGCCACGAACATGCGGTTGTAGGCCGCGCGGGCGGTCGCCTCGTCCAGGTCGAAGGAATAGGCGTCCTTCATCAGGAATTCGCGGCCGCGCATGACGCCGAAGCGCGGGCGGCGCTCGTCCCGGAACTTCCACTGGATGTGGTACAGGCTCTTGGGCAGGTCCTTGTACGACTTCACATAGGCGCGGAAGATCTCGGTGATCATTTCCTCGTTGGTGGGCCCGTACAGCAGCTCGCGCTCGTGACGGTCGGTGATGCGCAGCATCTCCGGACCATAGGCGTCATAGCGGCCCGACTCCCGCCACAGGTCGGCCAGTTGCAGGGTCGGCATCAGCAGCTCGACGCCGCCGGCGCGATCCATCTCTTCACGGACGATCTGCTCGACCTTGCGCAGCACCCTCAGACCGAGCGGCAGCCACGCGTAGATGCCGGCCGCCTCCTGGCGGATCATGCCGGCGCGCAGCATGAGCTGGTGGGAGACGATCTGGGCGTCGGCCGGGGCTTCTTTCAGCACCGGCAGGAAAAAGCGCGAAAGGCGCATGGTCAGCGAGATTCCTGCGAGAAAGCGAAGAGGGTCAGATAGCTCTTCGGTCGCAGACTTGGCAATGAACGTGGAGAAAAGAAGGCCGCGCATCAGCGCGGCCTTGGAAGTTGTCGTCGGGGAATTACGCCACGGTGCACGACCGAGTGGTCATGCCTCATGTGACTGACGCTAACCGCATCGCCGGGCGCGGCGCACAGGGAAGCGCTTCCTCCTCCGGTTTCAGGTGAAACCGCCCAAGGTTTGGGCGATCAAGGATCATCCCGTGCGCATGCGCCCAAGCCTTGGGCGCCCCGCCGTCCAAAACAGCTCAGTAGTTGGCCGGAATCTCCGGCAAGGTGATCAGGCCGAAGCGGATGACCAGCCACAAGACCGCGAAGACGACGACCGAGATCCAGGTCGTGGTCAGGAACTTGCGCTTCAGATTCGGATTCACCGGCGCGCCGGGATCGCCGCCATCCTTCAGGTCGATGCCCATCTCCGCATGACTGCGCGTGCCCAGCGGCAGCACGGCGAACAGCACCGTCCACCAGATGGTCAGGAAGATGGCGATGGAGGTGATCGGTCCCATCAGTGGTGCTCGCCCTTGGGGGTTTCCATCAGTTCGACCAACATCCCGCCCATGTCCTTGGGGTGGACGAAGATCACCGGGGTGCCATGCGCGCCGATGCGGGGCTCGCCCAGCACCGTCGCGCCCTTGGCCTTCATGGCGTCACGCGCGGCGATGATGTCCTCGACCTCGAAACAGATATGGTGCTGGCCGCCCTTGGGGTTCTTGGCCAGGAAGCCGTGGATCGGTGAGGCCTCGCCATAGGGCTCGATCAGTTCGATCTGGCTGTTGGGCAGGTTGACGAAGCAGACCCACACGCCCTGCTCGGGCATGGCCCACTTGTCGGTGATCGACGTCGCGCCCAGGACGTCGCGGTACATCTTCACCGCCTCGTCGATGGATGGCGTCGCCACACCCACATGGTTGAGCTTTCCAATCATGCCCGTCGTCTCCCCTGCTCTTTTGGCCGAGCTTACAGGCGAAGCACCGTGGTCTCCACCACGGGCCGGCGTTCCCAGATGCGGTAGGCGGCCTTCTTGACGGCGCGGGACAGGGCCTGCTCGACCTGCTCGTCGATCTCGCGGGAGGCTCCCTCCAGACGCTTGAAGGCGCTTTCGGCTTCTTCAGCCAGATCGTCCATGGCGTCTTCGAGGGGATATTCCTCGTCACCCGGCAAGCCGATGGCCCGGACCTGCGGGCCCGATGCGATACGCCCGCGGCCGTCGATGACGATGGAGACCGCCAGCATGCCGTTGAACGCCGCGTGACGGCGCTCCTTCAAGGCGTCGCCGTTCTCGGGGGTCAGCACGCCGGCGTCGACGTACAGGCGGCCAGACGGCACCTCGTCGATGATCGACGGATGGCCGGGAGCCAGGCGGACCATGTCGCCGTTGCGCGGCGCGATGGCCTGGCCGATCTGCAGGTCCTTGGCGAAGGCCGCGTGCTCCAGCAGGTGGCGGCGCTCGCCATGGGTGGGCACCGCGATCTGCGGGCGGGCCCATTGGTACATCTGCTTCAGTTCGTCCCGGCACGGGTGACCGGAGACGTGGATGCCGGGATGGTCGCGCTCGGTGTAAAGGCGCACCCCACGGTCGGCGAGCTTGTTCTGCAGGTTGCGGATCGGGATCTCGTTGCCCGGAATGACCCGCGACGAGAAGATCACATGGTCCCCCTCGCCCAGGCGCACATGCGGATGCGAGCCGTCGGCGATGCGGGCCAGGGCCGCGCGGGCCTCGCCCTGCGAGCCGGTGCACAGGAACAGCACCTGATCCTCGGGCGCGTACTTGGCCTGGTCGTCGGTGATGAACGGCTCCAGGTCCTTCAGCAGGCCCACGGACTGCGCCGCCGCCGCCATGCGGTGCATGGAGCGACCGACCAGACAGACCTTGCGGCCCGCCGCCTGGCCGGCGCGGATCACGGTGTCCATGCGCGCCACGTTGGACGCGAAGCAGGCCACGGCCACCTTGCCCTTCAGGCTGGCGATCAGCGGAGTCATCGCTTCGCGCACGCCGGCTTCGGAACCAGCCTCGCCGTCCACGAAGACGTTGGTGCTGTCGCAGACCATGGCCAGCACGCCCTCGTCGCCGAGACGGCGGATTGCGGCTTCGTCGGTGGCGCTGCCCAGCATGGGATCGGGATCGATCTTCCAGTCGCCGGTGTGCAGGATGGTGCCCAGCGGCGTGCGGATCGCCACGCCGTTCGGCTCAGGGATCGAGTGCGTCAGGGTGATCAGCTCGAACTTGAACGGGCCAAGATCGAAGCTGCCGCTCAGCGGCACTTCGGTGATCGACACCTCGTCCAGCAAGCCGGCGTCGCGCAGTTTCTCGCGCAGCAGGAAGGCGGTGAACGGCGTGGCGTAGATCGGCGCCTTCAGGCGCGGCCACAGCCAGGCCACGGCGCCGATGTGGTCCTCGTGCGCGTGGGTCAGGACGATGCCGAGAATGTCCTCGGAATGCTCCTCGATGAATTCGGGGTCCGGCAGGATGATCTCCACGCCCGGCGTCGTCTGGTCGCCAAAGGTCACGCCCAGATCGACGACGACCCACTTGCGGTCGTCGGCCGGCCCGTAGCCGTAGAGATTGAAGTTCATGCCGATCTCATTCGACCCGCCGAGCGGCAGGAAGATGAGTTCGTCGTCAGATTTCGGTTTCATTGAGCCCCAAGATGGGAATTGCGACGGTGAATTTCGAGGAGGCCGCGGATCGTCAGGTCCGCGTCAAAATGGTCGATGGCCGAAGTCGCGCCTTCGAACAGCGAGGCGACCCCGCCGGTGGCGACCACGGTCAGGGGTTCGCCGCGCTCTTCCTTGATCCGGGCCACCAGGCCCTCGATCAGCGCGATATAGCCCCAGAAGACGCCGGACTGCATGGCGCCGACGGTGTCACGGCCTACGATGCGGGCCGGACGCTGGATGGCGATGCGCGGCAGCTTGGCCGCGGCTTCATGCAGGGCCTGCATGGACAGGTTGATGCCCGGGGCGATGATCCCGCCCTCGAACGCCCCGTCCGCGGCGATCACGTCAAAGGTCGTGGCCGTGCCGCTGTCGATGACGATCAGCGGGCCGCCATAGACCATGTGCGCGCCGATGGCGTTGACCAGGCGGTCCGCTCCCGCTTCCGACGGCTTGTCGATACGGACTTCGACGCCGAGCTGGGCGTTCTCGCCGATCACCAGCGGCTCGACGTGCAGATAGCGGCGCGACAGGTTGCGCAGGTTGAACAGCGACTGCGGCACGACGCTGGAGATGATGCAGGCGTCGATGACGCCGAACGTCAGCCCGCCCATGTGCAGCAGTTGCGCCAGCCACACGGCATACTCGTCGGCGGTGCGCGAGGATTCGGTCGCGGCGCGCCATTGGGCCAGCCACTTCTCGCCGTCGTGGACGGCGAACAGCGTGTTGGTGTTGCCCTGTTCGATGGCCAGCAGCATCAGGCGGCCCCTCCGAAGAAGACGTCGCCGGCGCTGATGCGCCGCAACGTTCCGTCAGCAAGACGGAGCCTCAAGGCGCCGTCGGTGTCCAGCCCCTCGGCCACGCCTTCGACCGTCTCGTGACCGAGACGCGCGACGCAGGCCTCGCCCAGGCCATGCGCCCGGCGGGTCCAGGCCTCGGCGATGGGCTCGAACCCGGCGCCGTTCCACAGGGTCATCCAGCGCTCGAAGCTTTCCGCCAGGATGTTCAGGGCCTCCAGGGGCGCGGGCGGCGGCGCGGACATGTGCGCGGCGAAGGTGGTGGCGGGCCGCTCAGCCGACACCGGCGCGGCGGCCAGGTTCACCCCGATCCCGACGACGACCCACAGCGCCCCGCCCAGTTGGCCGCTTTCGACCAGGATCCCGCTGGCCTTCAGCCGGCCGATCAACGGGTCGTTGGGCCACTTCAGACTGACCAGGGACGGCGGAACGAACGCCCCGGCCAGGTCCGCGACCGCCAGGGCGGCCAGGAACGAGACCTGGGCCGCCTCTGCCGGCGGCTTTGATGTCGTGAACAGATAGCTGGCGGCCAGATTGCCGGACCCGGTCTCCCAGGCCCGGCCGCGGCGGCCTCGCCCGGCGGTCTGGCGGGCGGCGGTGATCCACACCGGCCCCGCCTCGCCCGCCTCGGCCCGGCGACGGGCCTCGGCGTTGGTGGAGTCGATCTCGTCGAAGGCGATGATGGGCGGAAGGCCCGCCACCTAGCCTCCGAAGGCCGCGGCGGCGGCCTTGGCGATCGGATCGATCCAGACCAGGGCGACCAGAACGACCGGGAAGGCGAACAGGGCCATGGCGAAGGCGATCAGGCGCGCGCCCGGCTCCGGCTTGTCGGTGGCGCCGACCGAGCCGTCGAACCACATCGTCTTGATCAGGCGCAGGTAATAGAACGCCGCGACGACCGAGCCGACGAGACCCAGGACAGCGGCGGTCTGCATGACCACGTCGCCCGTGCCGATGGCGGCCTTGAACACGTAGAACTTGGCCCAGAAGCCCGACAGGGGCGGAAGGCCCAGCGCCGACAGCGAGAAGGCGGTGATCGCCAGGGCCAGGCCCGGACGTTCCTTCACCAGCCCCGCCATGTCCTCGATCGTCTCCATCGGCTTGCCGCCGCGGTTCAGGGCCGACAGGCAGGCGAAGAAGCCGGTCACGTCGACCATGTAGAGGATCAGGAACATCAGCATGGACTGCATGCCCGCCTCGCCGCCAGCGGCCAGGCCGAGCACGGCGTAACCGATGTTGGCGATGGAGCTGTAGGCCCACAGGCGCTTCAGGTTCTTCTGCGCCAGGCCGGCGAAGGCGCCGACGAAGATCGACAGCAGGGCCACGATGACCAGGATCTGGCGCCACTGGGCCTCGGCGCCACCGAAAGCTTCCTGCAGCACGCGGGCCAGCAGGACCATGGCGGCCAGCTTCGGAGCGGCGGCGAAGAAGCCGACGACCGGGGTCGGGGCGCCTTCATAGACGTCCGGCGTCCACATATGGAACGGCGCGGCCGAGACCTTGAAGGCCAGGCCGCAGATCAGGAACACCAGGCCGAACAGCACGCCGGTGTCGGCGCCGTTCGAAACCACGGCGGCGATGTCGGTGAACTTGGTCGAACCGGCGAAGCCGTAGATCAGCGAGGCGCCGTAGAGCAGCAGGCCCGACGACAGAGCGCCGAGCACGAAATACTTCAGGCCCGCTTCCGAACCCTTGGCGTTGTCGCGACGGAAGGCCGCCAGGACGTACAGGGCCAGCGAGTGCAGCTCGACGCCGACATAGAGCGAGATCAGGTCGCCGGCCGAAGCCATGACGCCCATGCCGAGCGCCGTGAGGACGATCAGGATCGGAAACTCGAACTTGGCGTCGCCGCGCGCGCCCAGCCATTTGTCGCCCAGCGGGATGGCCAGGGCGCTGGCGATGTAGATCGCCACCTTGGCGAAAGCCGCCACGCCGTCGGCCACATAGGCGCCGTTGAAGGCGACGCCGTGCGGGCCCATGGCGGCGACGGCCGCCGCGGCCAGCAGGACGAGAACCGCGGCCCCGGAGAAGATCGGGTTGCTGCGGCCCTGGAACGCGCCCCAGACCACCAGGATCAGGGCCGAGGCCGCCAGGATGACTTCCGGCAAGGCCAGGGAAAGAGCGGAGGAAAGGTTCATCTTATGCCCCTCACCCGCCGATCGCGGCGCGGTAAGCGCTGACCAACGCGTTCACGGACGTGTCGGTGACGTTGAAAATCAGAGCCGGATAGACGCCCAGCACCAGGGTCGAGATGATCAGCGGCACGAAGATGACGATTTCGCGCCAGTCCACGTCGGTGATCGTCTTGAGCTCGGGGTTGGTGATCTCGCCGAACATGACCCGGCGATACAGCGTCAGGGCGTAGACCGCCGAGAAGATGACCCCCGTGGCCGCCACGATCGCCGTCCAGGTGGACGCCTGGTAGACGCCCGTCATGGTCAGGATTTCGCCGACGAAGCCCGAAGTGCCCGGCAGGCCGACATTGCCCATGGTGAACAGCAGGAAGATCGCCGCGTAGATCGGCATCCGCTGGGTCAGACCGCCGTAGAAGGCGATCTCGCGGGTGTGCATCCGGTCATAGACGACGCCGACGCAGAGGAAGAGCGCGCCGGAGATCACCCCGTGGCTGATCATCTGGTAGAGCGCGCCCTGCTCGCCCTGAGCGTTGCCGCTGAAGATGCCCATGGTCACGAAGCCCATGTGTGCGACCGACGAATAGGCGATCAGCTTCTTGATGTCGGTCTGACGGAAGGCGACCAGCGAGGTGTAGACGACCGCGATGGCCGACATGGCGAAGACCAGCGGGGTGAACAGCTCGCTCGCGTTCGGGAACATCGGCAGGCTGAAGCGCATGAAGCCGTAGCCGCCCATCTTCAGCAGGATGCCGGCCAGGATGACCGACCCCGCCGTCGGGGCTTCCACGTGGGCGTCAGGCAGCCAGGTGTGCACCGGCCACATGGGCATCTTCACCGCGAACGAGGCGAAGAAGGCCAGCCACAGCCAGGTCTGCAGCCACGGAGCGAACTGATAGGTCATCAGCTCGGGGATCGAGGACGTGCCCGAAATCCCGATCATGGCCAGGATGGCGGCCAGCATCAGCACCGAGCCGAGCAGCGTGTAGAGGAAGAACTTGTAGGCCGCGTAGATGCGGCGCTTGCCGCCCCAGATGCCGATGATCAGGAACATCGGGACCAGGCCGCCTTCGAAGAACAGGTAGAAGAGGATCAGGTCCAGCGCGCAGAACACGCCGACGACCAGGGTCTCCAGAACCAGGAAGGCGATCAGGTACTCGATCACCCGCTTCTCGACGGACTTCCAGCTGGCCGCGATACAGATCGGCAGCAGGAAGGCGGTCAGCAGGACGAGCAGGACGGAGATCCCGTCCACGCCCATGCGGTAATGCAGACCCGCGAACCAGGCGATGTCTTCCACGAACTGGAAGCCCGGGTTCGAGGCGTCGAAACGCAGGGTCAGCAGCAGCGCCAGGGCGAAGGTCACCAGAGTGGTCGCGAGCGCGATCCACTTGGCGGCCGTGTCCGTCTTCTCGCCCGGCTTGCCGAAGTGGCGCAGGGCGAGGATGGCCGCGACGCCGATCAGCGGCGCGAAGGTCGTAAGGCTGAGAATGCCGGTCATCTTCGGTTCCTGCTCAGCGCGCCCAGGCCCAGAGGGCGTAGGTCAGCAGACCCGCCACCCCGAGCAGCATCACGAAGGCGTAGTGGTATACGTAGCCGGTCTGGATCTTTCCGGTCCGGCGGCCGACGGCGTAGGAGACGGCGGACACGCCGTCCGGGCCCAGCCCGTCGATGATCTTCTGGTCCCCGCCCTTCCAGAACAGGTCGCCCAGGAACTTGGCCAGGCGGACGAAGGTCGCCTGATACAGCTCGTCGAAGAACCACTTGTTGTAGAAGAAGGTGTAGAGCGGCCCGCCTCGGGCGGCCAGGCGCGCGCCCAGCCCTTCCTTCAGCAGGTAGACGTAGGCCGCGACCAGCAGACCCCCGACCGACATCACCAGCGGCGACCACTTCACCCAGGCGGGCGAGTTGTGGGCGTCGTGCAGGACGTGGTTGTCGGGAGCGCTGAAGATCGCGCCGCGCCAGAACTCCGCCTCATGGTGGCCCACGAAGTAGTCGACGAAGACAAAGCCGGCGGCCACGGCGCCGATCGACAGGATCACCAGCGGGGTCAGCATGACCCACGGGCTCTCGTGCGGCTTGTGATCATGGCCGTGGCCATGATGGTCGTCGTGCTGGTGAGCTTCCTCGGCCAGCGGCTCGTCATGCGTCTCGTGCTGAGCCGAGGTCGCGTGGTCGTCGTGGCCGTGCGCCGCGTGAGCGTGCGTCTCGTCATGACCCCAGCGGGCGTGGCCGTTGAAGGTGAAGAAGGCCAGGCGCCAGGAATAGAAGGCGGTCAGGCCGGCCACGATCAGGCCGATGACGCCGGCGAAGTTGGCGATCGGGTTATGAGCGCCAGCCGCGAAGGCCGCCTCGATGATCGTGTCCTTAGAATAGAAGCCGGCGAAGCCCAGGTGCAGGTTCGGCAGGCCCAGGCCGGTGATGGCGATCGTGCCGATCGTCATCGCGGCGTAGGTCACCGGCAGGAACTTCGCCAGGTTGCCGTAACGGCGCATGTCCTGCTCGTGGTGCATGCCGTGGATCACCGAACCGGCGCCCAGGAACAGCAGCGCCTTGAAGAAGGCGTGCGTGAACAGGTGGAACATCGCCGCCTCATAGGCGCCGACGCCCGCGGCGAAGAACATATAGCCGAGCTGCGAGCAGGTCGAATAGGCGATGACGCGCTTGATGTCGTTCTGGGTCAGGCCGACGGTGGCGGCGAACAGGGCCGTCACCGCGCCGATGACCGTGACGATGTTCTTGGCGACCGGCGCGTACTCGAACATCGGCGACAGCAGGCACAGCATGTAGACGCCGGCGGTCACCATGGTGGCCGCGTGGATCAGGGCCGACACCGGGGTCGGGCCTTCCATGGCGTCCGGCAGCCAGGTGTGCAGGAAGAACTGCGCCGACTTGCCCATGGCGCCGATGAACAGCAGGAAGCAGGCGATATCCATCAGCGGGAAGCTGTGGCCCGCGAACTCCCAGGTGCGGCCGGCGTTGGCGGCGACCTGCGGGAAGATCTCGGCGAACTGGATCGTGCCGGACGACCAGAAGACGGTCATGATGCCCAGGGCGAAACCGAAGTCGCCCACGCGGTTCACGACGAAGGCCTTGATGGCGGCGGCGCTGGCGCTGGGCTTCTTGAACCAGAAGCCGATCAGCAGATAGGACGCCAGGCCCACCCCTTCCCAGCCGAAGAACAGCTGCATGAAGTCGGCGGCGGTGACCAGCGACAGCATGGCGAAGGTGAACAGCGACAGGTACGCGAAGAAGCGCGGACGGCTGTCGTCCTCTGCCATGTAGCCCCAGGAATACAGGTGCACGAGCGCCGAGACGGTCGTCACCACGATCAGCATCGTCGCCGACAGGGCGTCGATCCGGATCGACCACACCGACTGGAAGTCGCCGATGTTGATGAAGGGCAGCAGTTGGACCGTGAAGGCCTCCATATGGCCCCACGTCCATTGGCTGAACGTGTACCAGGAGAGGCCGCAGGCCAGGAACAGCAGGCCGGTGGTGACCGTCTGCGAAGCGATGTCGCCGATGCGGCGGCCGAACAGCCCCGCGATCAGCGCGCCCAACAGAGGGGCGAATACAAGAACGGTGACGAGCGTTTGCACGATCAGCCCTTCATCATGGACGCGTCGTCCACGGCGATGTCGCCGCGGTTACGGAAGAAGGTGACGAGGATGGCCAAGCCGACGGCGGCTTCGGCCGCGGCGACGGTCAACACGAACATGGCGAAGATCTGCCCCGTCACGTCGTGCAGGAAGGCCGAGAAAGCCACCAGGTTGATGTTCACGGCCAGCAGGATCAGCTCGATCGACATCAGGATGACGATGATGTTCTTGCGGTTCACGAAGATCCCGAAGACCCCGATGGTGAACAGGATCGCGGCGACCGTCAGGTAGTGCGGCAGGCCGATCATTCCGAAAGCCCCTCTTGGTCCAGGGCCGAGCCCGACTTGATCTGGACGATGCGCATGCCCGTCTTCTCGTTACGAGCGACCTGAGCGGCGATGTCCTGGCGCTTCACGCCTGGCTTGTGGCGCAGGGTCAGGACGATGGCACCGATCATGGCGACCAGCAGCACCAGGCCCGCGACCTGGAAGAAGTAGACGTAGTCGGTGTAGAGCACGCGACCGATCATCTCGGTGTTGCTCACCGTGTCGGTGAAGGTCTGCGGCGTGGCGTTCTTGGACGCGGCCCCCTTCGTCGCCACAGACACCGCGACCATGATCATCTCGATGGTCAAGACGCCGGCGATCAACGCGCCGATGGGCAGGTACTGCGCGAAGCCCTGTCTGAGGGCTGCGAAATCGACGTCGAGCATCATCACGACGAAGAGGAACAGCACCGCCACCGCGCCGACGTAGACGACGATGAGCAGCATCGCCAGGAACTCGGCTCCCAGCAGAACAAACAGTCCCGCCGCCGAGAAGAAGGCGGTGATCAGGAACAGCACGGAGTGGACGGGATTCTTCGCGGACACGACCAACAAGGCCGCGCCGACGGTTACCGTCGCCAACAGGTAGAATGCGATCGCCTGTAAGGCCATAGGCCCCAGTGCTCCCCTTTAATTCCAAACAAATCGGCCCGCCGGGGTGTCCCGAAAGGCCAGCGGAATCGCGCCCGTTCTTATCGGTAGGGCGCGTCCAGTTCCAGATTCTTCGCGATCAGCCGCTCCCAACGGTCGCCGTTGTCGAGCAGCTTTTCCTTGTCGTAGTAGAGCTCTTCGCGGGTCTCCACGGCGAACTCGATATTCGGCCCCTCGACGATGGCGTCCACCGGGCAGGCCTCCTGGCACAGGCCGCAGTAGATGCACTTCACCATGTCGATGTCGTAACGGGTCGTGCGGCGGCTGCCGTCGGCGCGCGGTTCGGCCTCGATGGTGATGGCCTGGGCCGGGCAGATGGCTTCGCACAGCTTGCAGGCGATGCAGCGCTCTTCACCGCTCGGATAGCGGCGCAGGGCGTGTTCGCCACGGAAACGCGGCGACTGCGGGTTGCGCTCGTTCGGATAGAGCACGGTCTTCTTCGGCGCCATCATGTAGCGCATGGCGAGGCCGAAGGCCCCCCAGAAGTCGAGGAGCGCGGCGCCCTTCAGGGCTTGTCCGACACGTTGCATCATTGGCGGCTCACTTACGCTTCTGAATGTCGCAATAGTAGTTCGAAAGCATGTTCGGGCTTCCGCCCTCGTCCTTCGGCTTCAGCGCACCGCCGGCGGCGGCGCACTTGGCCCCCTCCTCCTTCAGACGGTCGTAACTGACCGCCCCTCGGCCGAGGCCGTAGGAGGAGGCCGGCGTCTGGGTCGTCGCGCAGGCGACGCACACCAGGGCCAGGGGAAGGACGAGCGCGGCTCTCATTACTGAGGGCCGAACACGCGCCAGGCGGCGACCGCGATCACGGCGGCCAGCGAGGTCGGCAGGAAGACCTTCCAACCCAGACGCATCAGCTGGTCGTAGCGGTAGCGGGGGACGATCGCCTTCACCATCCCGAACATGAAGAACCAGAAGCAGGTCTTCAGGAAGAAGAAGGCAAAGCCGATGAAGCTGACCAGGGTGGGCGCCCAGCCCTCCATGAACGTCGTCGGGAACGGCGCCTGCCAGCCCCCGAAGAACAGGATGCTGATCATGGCGCACATCAGGACGATGTTGGCGTATTCACCCAGCATGAACAGCAGGTACGGCGTGGAGCTGTACTCGACCTGATAACCAGCCACGAGTTCGGATTCCGCTTCCGGAAGGTCGAACGGCGGGCGGTTGGTCTCGGCCAGGGCCGAGATGAAGAACATGATCATCATCGGGAACATGACGAGGATCATCGGCAGGTTCTTGAGGCCGCCGCCGAAGACGTACCAGTTCCAGAACCAGCCGGCCTGGGACTCGACGATCTTCTGCAGGTTCATGGTGCCGGCGAACAGCAGCACGGTGATGATGATGAAGCCGATGGAGACTTCATAGGACACCATCTGGGCCGCCGAACGCAGCGAGCCCAGGAACGGGTACTTCGAGTTCGAAGCCCAGCCGCCCATGATGATGCCGTAGACGCCCAGCGAGCTCATCGCCAGCAGATACAGGATGCCGACATTGAGGTCGGCGATGACCCAGCCCGGCGCCAGCGGCACGACCGCCCAGCCGATCAGGGCCAGAACCACGGTGATCACCGGGGCCAGCAGGAAGACGACCTTGTCGGCGCCGCCAGGAATGACGACTTCCTTCAGCACGAACTTCAGCAGGTCGGCGAACGACTGCAGCAGGCCGAACGGACCCACCACGTTCGGGCCTTTGCGCATCTGCACGCCGGCCCAGATCTTGCGGTCGGCCAGCAGCAGGAAGGCGATGGACAGCAGCAGCCACACCGTCACGGCCAGGATCTGACCGAGGGTGATGAGCGCCCAACCGCCGGGAGTGGTCCAGAAGTTCGTCACGTTCTACTCCGCGGCGATCTTGGCGGCGCTCGAGGCCAGGGCCGCACACTCGGCCATGGTCACGCTGGCGCGCGCGATCGGGTTGGTCAGGTGGAAGGTCGACAGCGTGGTCTTCAGGGCCACGTCGCCGGCGTCGCCGTCTGAGCCGAGGCCCGACAGGTCGAAGGACGTGGCGACCGAACCCGGCGCGTAGTCGATCTGGCCGAAGGTCGGATGATCGGCGAACAGCTTGGCGCGCAGCTGGTCCAGGCTGTCGTAAGGCAGCTTCTGGCCCAGGCGCTCCGACAGGGCGCGCAGGATCGACCAGTCTTCGCGGGCGTCGCCCTTCGGGAACACCGCGCGGCGGCCCATCTGGACCCGGCCTTCGGTGTTGACGTAGAGGCCGTCCTTCTCGGTGTAGGCGGCGCCCGGCAGGATGACGTCAGCGCCATGGGCGCCGGCGTCGCCGTGCGTGCCGAGATAGATCTTGAACGCGCCCGTGGCGCTGGTCTCGCACTCGTCGGCGCCCAGCAGGAACAGCACGTCCAGCGCGCCCGGCTTCAGCATCTCAGCCGTCGACAGACCGCCTTCGGCCGGGATGAAGCCCATGTCCAGGCCACCCACGCGGGCGGCGGCGGTGTGCAGCACGTTCCAGCCGTTCCAGCCGTCACGCACGACCTTGAAGGTCTTGGCCACGCCGGCCAGGGCCTTCAGCGACAAAGCGCCGTGGCCGCCGGTCAGTGCGCCCTGCCCCACGATGATCGCGGGACGCTCGGCGTTCTTCAGGGCGGTGACGAAGTCGGACTTCGACTTGGCCAGGCCGGCCAGGGTCTTGGTCCCGGCGCCCAGGTAGTCGTAGGCGTAGGTCAGGTCGCCCTGCTCGCCGATCACGCCCACGCGGACCTTGCCGGCGATCCAGCGCTTGCGCAGGCGCTGGTTCAGCACCGGCGCCTCGATGCGCGGATTGGCGCCGACGATCAGGACGACGTCGGCGTCCTCGATACCGGCCAGGGTCGAGTTGAACAGCCAGCTCTCGCGCGGGCCTTGGCCCAGGGCCGTGCCGTCCTGGCGGCTGTCGGTGTTCTTCACGCCCAGGGCGCGGAACAGGTCCAGCGTGGCCTTCATGGACTCGGCGTCCTGCAGGTCGCCGGCGATCACGCCGACGCGCTCCGGCGCGGTCGCCTGCAGCTTGGCGGCGACGGCGGCGAAAGCCTCGGCCCAGGTGGCCGAAGCCAGCTTGCCGTTGGTGCGGACATACGGGCGGTCCAGACGCTGACGCAGCAGGCCGTCGCAGGCGTAGCGCGTCTTGTCGCTGATCCACTCTTCGTTGACGTCGTCGTTGGTGCGCGGCAGCACGCGCAGCACGGCGGTGCCGCGGCTGTCGACGCGGATCGACGAGCCCAGGGCGTCCATGACGTCCACGCTCTCGGTCTTCTTCAGCTCCCACGGCCGCGCCTCGAAGGCGTACGGCTTGGAGGTGAGCGCGCCGACCGGGCACAGGTCGATGACGTTGGCGCTGAGCTCGGACGTCACCGCCGAGTTCAGATAGGTCGTGATTTCAACGTCTTCACCGCGCGAGATCAGGCCGATCTCGGGCGAGCCGGCGACTTCCGTCACGAAGCGCACGCAGCGGGTGCATTGAATGCAGCGGGTCATGATCGTCTTGATCAGGGGACCCATCTGCTTTTCTTCGACGGCGCGCTTGTTCTCTTCGTAGCGGCTGTCGTCGCGGCCATAGCCCATGGCCTGGTCCTGCAGATCGCACTCGCCGCCCTGGTCGCAGATCGGGCAATCCAGCGGGTGGTTGATGAGCAGGAACTCCATCACCCCTTCGCGGGCCTTCTTGACCATCGGAGTCTTGGTGAAGATTTCCTGGCCCTCGGCGGCCGGCAGCGCGCACGAAGCCTGCGGCTTCGGCGGTCCAGGCTTCACCTCGACAAGGCACATGCGGCAGTTGCCGGCGATCGACAGGCGCTCGTGGTAGCAGAAGCGCGGGATTTCCTCCCCCGCCAGTTCCGCCACCTGCAGAACCGTCATGCCGGGTTCGAACTCGACCTCGGCGCCGTTGACCTTAGCGATAGGCATACCGTTACTCCGCCGCGATCAGCGTGGCGCCCTGCACATGCGGGCGGCCGGCGCGATAAGAGGTGATGCGTTCCTCGACTTCGTGACGGAAGTGACGGAACAGGCCCTGGATCGGCCACGCGGCGGCGTCGCCCAGGGCGCAGATGGTGTGGCCTTCGACCTGGGTGGTGACGTCGAGGAGCGTATCGATCTCCTTCATGTCGGCCTCACCCGTGGCCATGCGTTCCATGACCCGCCACATCCAGCCGGTGCCTTCGCGGCACGGCGTGCACTGGCCGCAGCTCTCGTGCTTGTAGAAGTAGCTGAGGCGCGCGATGGCGCGGACCAGGTCGGTGGACTTGTCCATGACGATGACCGCCGCGGTGCCGAGGCCCGAGCGCAGCTCGCGCAGGGCGTCGAAGTCCATCGGCAGGTCTTCGCACTGCTCGGCCGGGATCATCGGCACGGACGAGCCGCCCGGGATGACGGCCTTCAGGTTGCCCCAGCCGCCGCGGATGCCGCCGCAGTGGTCTTCCATCAGCTGACGGAAGGGGATGCTCATGGCTTCTTCGACGTTGCACGGCAGGTTCACATGACCCGACACGCAGAACAGCTTGGTGCCCGTGTTGTTCGGCCGTCCGAAGCTGGAGAACCAGCCGGCGCCGCGACGCAGGATCGTGCCGGCGACCGCGATGCTCTCGACGTTGTTCACCGTCGTGGGCATGCCGTACAGGCCAGCGCCGGCCGGGAACGGCGGCTTCAGGCGCGGCTGGCCCTTCTTGCCTTCCAGGCTTTCCAGCAGGGCGGTTTCTTCGCCGCAGATGTACGCGCCCGCGCCATGGTGGACGTAGATGTCGAAGTCCCAGCCATGAACGTTGTTCTTGCCGACCAGCTTGGCCTCGTAGGCCTGCTTGATCGCCGCCTCCAGGCGCTCGCGCTCGAACACGTACTCGCCGCGGATGTAGATGTAGCAGGCGTGAGCCTGCATCGCGAAGCTGGCGATCAGGCAGCCTTCGATCAGGAGATGCGGATCATGCCGCATGATCTCCCGGTCCTTGCAGGTGCCTGGCTCGGACTCGTCCGCATTGACCACCAGGTAGTGCGGACGGCCTTCCTTCAGCTCCTTGGGCATGAAGGACCACTTCAGGCCGGTCGAGAAACCGGCGCCGCCGCGGCCACGCAGGCCCGAGGCCTTCATGTTGTCGATGATCCAGTCGCGGCCGGCGTCCAGGATGTCCTTGACGCCGTTCCAGCAACCACGCGTCTTCGCGCCCTCAAGGCCCCAGTCATGCAGGCCGTAGAGGTTGGTGAAGATGCGGTCCTTGTCTTCGAGGATGCCGACCATGTCTCAGCTTTGCGGAAAGGGGTTCGAACGGACGAAGCGCGCCCGGCGAACCACGACGGAAACAAACAGGACCCAGCCCAGGGCGACCACGCCCACGCCGGAGAACCCAAGAAGGGAGCGAGCCCCCTCCCCTCGATAAGTCGCCCACATCAGCATCAGGACGCCGATCAGGCTGGCCACCAGGCCCAGGGTGCGCTCGCGCTTGCCCAGGATGCGCAGCGTCTGCACGTACTCGGTCTGGCGCTGGACGAGATCGCTCATTGCGCGCCTCCCGCCGGCGGACAGCTGGACTTGGCCCAGCCAACCAGGAACCAGACCTGAGCCGCGACGCCGCCCAGGATGCAGATCACGAACACCGGCAGAAGCCAGCCCACGCCCATCGAAACGTGACCCACGATCGCAGCCCCGGCCGCAATGAAGCAGGCTAGGTTGATGGCGACCATCAGGATCAGACGCTTCTTCTGGGCGGCTGGGTTCATCAGGCTTCGGTCTTCGCCTTCGGCGCCTTCTTGGGCTTCTCGGGCAGGTTCGGGATCTTGATCTTCTTAGCCGCCGAGCCGTCGTACAGCTTCGGGTCGGTCAGGGTCTTGATCGCGTCATGCGGCTCCGACGCGCCACGGCCCACGTAGGAGCCCGGCTTCGGCTTCTTGCCGGCGGCGAAGTCGTCGAGGATCTTGGCCAGGGTCTCCGGCGTCAGGTCCTCGTAGTAATAGTCGTTGATCGCGGCCATGGGTGCGTTCGAGCAGGCGCCGAGGCACTCGACCTCTTCCCACGAGAACTTGCCGTCGGCGGAGCAGTGATGCGGCTCGCCGATCTTCTCGCGCAGGACCTTCTTCAGGTCGTTGGCGCCGCGCAGCATGCAGGGCGTCGTGCCGCACAGCTGGACGAACGCGACCTTACCCACCGGCTCCAGCTGGAACATGGTGTAGAAGGTGGCCACTTCCAGAACGCGGATGACCGGCATGCCGAGCAGCTCGGCGATGGCGCGGATGGCCGGCTCGGAGACCCAGCCTTCCTGCTTCTGCACCAGCCAAAGGATCGGGATCACCGCCGACTGACGACGGGATTCCGGATACTTGGCGATCCACCAGTCGGCCTTGGCCTTCGTGTCCTTGTCGAACGCGAAGCTGGCGGGCTGTTCTTTTGCGAGGCGACGCACGCTCATCGGTCGACTTCCCCGAACACGATGTCCAGCGAGCCCAGGATGGCGGACACGTCCGCCAGCATGTGACCCCGGTTCATCCAGTCCATGGCTTGAAGGTGCGCAAAGCCCGGCGCGCGGATCTTGCACTTGTAGGGTTTGTTGGTGCCGTCGCTGACGAGGTAGATGCCGAATTCGCCCTTGGGGGCTTCGACGGCGGCGTAGACCTCGCCTTCCGGCGTGCGGAAGCCTTCGGTGAAAAGCTTGAAGTGGTGGATCAGGCTTTCCATCGACCGCTTCATGTCGCCACGGCGCGGCGGCGCGATCTTGTTGTCCTCGGTCAGCACCGGGCCCGGCGTCTTGCGCAGGCGATCCGTGCACTGAAGGATGATCTTCAGCGACTCCCGCATCTCCTGCATCCGGCACAGGTAGCGGTCATAGCAGTCGCCATTCACGCCCAGCGGGATGTCGAAGTCGAAGTCGTCGTAGCACTCGTACGGCTGGTTGCGGCGCAGATCCCACGGGATGTTCGAGCCGCGGACCATCACGCCCGAGAAGCCCGAATCCATGGCTTCCTGCTTGCTGACCACGCCGATGTCGACGTTGCGCTGCTTGAAAATCCGGTTCGGGGTGATCAGGGCGTCGATGTCGTTGATCTTCTCGGGGAAGGCCTTGGCCCACGCCTCGATGTCGTCGATCAGGCTGTCGCTCAGGTCCTGGCGCACGCCGCCGGGGCGGAAGTAGTTGGCGTGCAGACGGGCGCCCGAAGCGCGCTCGTAGAACACCATCAGCTTCTCGCGCTCTTCGAAGCCCCACAGCGGCGGGGTGAGCGCGCCGACGTCCATGGCCTGGGTCGTGACGTTCAGCAGATGGTTCAGGATGCGGCCGATTTCCGAGTACAGGACCCGGATCAGCGAGCCGCGGATCGGCACGTCCACACCCAGCAGCTTTTCGATCGCCAGGCAGAAGGCGTGTTCCTGGTTCATGGGCGCCACGTAGTCGAGGCGGTCCATGTACGGGATGTTCTGGAGGTAGGTGCGGGCCTCCATCAGCTTCTCGGTGCCGCGGTGCAGCAGGCCGATGTGCGGATCGACCCGCTCCACGACCTCGCCGTCCAGCTCAAGCACCAGGCGCAGCACGCCGTGCGCCGCCGGGTGCTGCGGGCCGAAGTTGATGGTGAACTTGCGAACCGGGGTTTCCGGCGTGCCTTCGCCAGCGGCGACGGCGGCTTCGACGATCTCGGTCGCCATCAGCGGTCCCCCGCCTGCTTTTCGGCCTTCTCGTCACCCGGCAGGGCGTACTGCGCGCCCTCCCAGGGAGACAGAAAGTCCCAGTTGCGGAATTCGGTGATCTTCACCGGCTCATAGACCACGCGCTTCAGCTCGTCGTCGTAGCGCAGCTCCATGTACCCGGTCATCGGGAAGTCCTTGCGCAGCGGATGGCCGTGGAAGCCGTAGTCCGTCAGCATGCGGCGCAGGTCCGGGTGCCCTTCGAAGAACACGCCGTACATGTCGAACGCCTCGCGCTCGTACCAGTCGGCGGCGGTGTAGACGCCGGTGACGGTCGGAACGGGAGTGTCCTCGTCGGTGGCCACCTTCACGCGGATGCGATGGTTCTTGGTCAGCGACAGCAGGTGGTAGACCACGTCGAAGCGCTGGGCGCGCTGCGGCCAGTCGACGGCGGTCAGCTCCATCAGTTGCTGGAACTGGCAGTCCGGATGGTCGCGCAGGAAGGTCAAGGCCTCGACGATCCGGTTGGCCGGACCGGCCACGGTCAGCTCGCCATAGGCGATGCTGAAGGACGTCAAGGCGCCGGCGCTGTTGGCGACGATGGATTCGCCCAGGGCGTTCAGATCGCTCATCGCTCGATCGTCCCCGTGCGGCGGATTTTCTTCTGCAGCTGCAGGATGCCGTAGAGCAGGCTCTCGGCGGTCGGCGGGCAGCCCGGGACGTAGACGTCCACCGGAACGATCCGGTCGCAGCCGCGCACGACGCTGTAGCTATAGTAATAGTAGCCGCCGCCGTTGGCGCATGAGCCCATGCTGATCACGTAGCGCGGGTCCGGCATCTGGTCGTAGACCTTGCGCAGGGCCGGCGCCATCTTGTTGCACAGGGTGCCGGCCACGATCATCAGGTCCGACTGGCGGGGCGAACCGCGCGGCGCGGCGCCGTAGCGCTCCACGTCATAGCGCGGCATCGACATCTGGATCATCTCGACGGCGCAGCAGGCCAGGCCGAAGGTCATCCACATCAGCGAGCCGGTGCGCGCCCAGGTGACGACGTCGTCCAGGGCCGCGGTCACGAAGCCCTTGTCGGCCAGTTGATCCGATAGGCCGTCGAAGAACGGGTCGTGGATCTTCGGGTCATAACCCTCGACCGAGGTGCGGCCGGCGGAAAGGGCGGGAACCAGCGAGCTCGAGCCCTTCATGGGCGAGCCGTCGGCGTTCAGGATCACTCCCATTCCAGGGCTCCCTTCTTCCATTCGTAGATGAAGCCGACCGTCAGGACGCCCAGAAAGGTCATCATCGACCAGAAGGCGAAGATCATCTCAGGCCGGGCCAGCTTCATGAGCGAGACCGCCCACGGGAAGAGGAAGGCCACTTCCAGGTCGAAGATGATGAAGAGGATCGAGACCAGATAGAATTGGACGTCGAACTTCATCCGCGCGTCGTCGAATGCGTTGAAGCCGCACTCGTACGCGGAGAGCTTTTCGGGGTCCGGAGACTTCGGGGCGAGAAGCGCCGCAGCGATAATGAAACCGGCGCCCAGCACGAGAGCGATCCCTAAAAAGATCACAATCGGCAGGTACTGGAGAAGAAAGGCGTTCATGGGAGGCCCTACTGGAATCGGGGCCTTTTAGCCCCCTGCGCGCAGGGTTCCAAGCGCATTGCCGCACTTGCGAACGCTTCTTAAAAAGTCGCGCCTTACGCAAGGTTCGCATACTCGCGATCCTTGGCCGCAAAGGCCTTCTGGCGGGCTTTTCGGAAATTACCCACAGAAGCGTTGAAAGTGCTGTTGACACGAAAAGGGACCAGACCTACACAGCGCCCCTCGCCGCACGGCGGGACGCACTTCCCGCCCCGGCGGACAAAGAATGCGGATGTAGCTCAGTTGGTTAGAGCGCCGGCCTGTCACGCCGGAGGTCGCGGGTTCGAGCCCCGTCATTCGCGCCACTTTCTTTGAAGTGCCCATTCTTTCAAGTGTCCGGCCGATCATCGGCAACTCCTTACCGCAAAGCTCGTTTAGCGAACTGAACCGTGGCCATTCGCCGCGGCCCAACAACGCGGACGATCATGCGCACCTACGCCATCGCACTTCTCGCTCCCCTCGCCCTTCTCGCCGCCTGCGAGAAGAAACCGGCCCAGAAGGCCGAAGCCCCCGCACCAGCCAAGTTCAAGCTGGAATGCGTGATGCAGGAAGGCGACCCGCCCCTGGTCCTGCTGATGGATCCCGGCGCGAACCGATTCACCCTCGCCAATGTGCCGGGCGGCCCCAGCGGGGGCCTGGCCACCAGCGCCTACGAGTATCGGCTCACCATCACGCCGGGCGGCTCGTTCCAGCCGGGCGAGATCGTCGTAAATCGTTATGACGGCCAGATGCGCCGCACGGCCGTCAGCGAAGCCGGCCCGATCGTCCAGAACTGGATGTGCGTCCACGGGCCGAACGCGCCCGATTCTAGAAGCTGGCGATGATGGCGGCCACCGGCCGGGCCTGGTGATTCCGGCCCAGGCCGCTGGCGTCGGTGTCGTACCAGCGCAGATCGGCCGTCACGGTCGGCGCGAGACGCCAGTTGACGCCCAGGTTCCAGTAATGGAATCCCGTCCGCCGGCCAGCGTGCGCCGACCGATCGCGCCTGACACCGTGGCGCGGGTTGAAACACGCCAGCCGCCCTGCCCTTCGACCCACCAGGCCGCGTCGGGGCGCCCCTGCAGGTCGGGCGTGTAGTCCAGGCGCAGACGCCCCGAAGCTCGTCCCTGGTGGCGTGTGAGATCAAGCCGGTACTCGAACATGTCGCGGTCCCGCCCCGCCGACATGCCCGTGCTGTACTTGTAGTAGGCGGAAGCATCGATCCCATACGGGCCGATGGAGCGCGTGATTCCCGCGAGAATCTCGGCCTCGATCTCACGATCGTCCCAGCCGTTCTCCGTCATCATCAGCCCGCCGACATAGGCGCCCTCGCCCCGCCGCTCCACCCGCAGCAGCACGCCGGGATCCCGATCCGTCAGGCCCACGCCCTTGGCGTTGACGATCTCGCTGGCCGCCAGGAAACGCCCCGCCCAGCGCCAGTCTTCAGCCAGGGCGCTGGCCGGCGCGAAGAGGCCGATCATGATGGGGAGCAGAAGCCGGCGATCCATGAGAGCCCGTTCCAGGAGCTCTGACCGCTATGGCGCGGGCCGCACCGCCGCTTTCGAGTTCTTAAGGTCGCGCGCTAGGCGCTCAGCATCGTCGCCTGACCAAAGGCCGGGCGATCCGTCAGGCGGCCATAGACGCTGGAAAGCTGCTCGAACACCGTCGACCACGCATGACGGGCCACCGCCCGCGCCCGCGCCGCCGCGCCGACCGCCGCAACGTCGCGTTCGAACAGAGCGGCGATGGCCTCGGCCATGGCCGCGCCTTCCGACGCCACCGCCAGTTCGCCCACTTCTGAATCCACGGATTCGGCGACACCACCGGCGTTGACCCCGACCACGGGCAGGCCGCAGGCCATGGCCTCTAGCACGATCAGGCCGAAAGGCTCGGCGTCATTGGCGTGGACGAAGGCGTCGCAGGAGGCCAGCACCCGCGCCAGCTCGGCCGGCGATTTCTGATAGTCCATCGGAATGATGAAGTCGGAGGTCGGCGCGCCGGCGCCCGCCCCGACCAGCAGCAGGCGATAAGGATCACCAAGCGCCTCCACCGCCTCGACCAGCACCTCCAGGCGCTTTTCCCGCGCCGGACGGCCGGCGAAGACCAGCAAGCGTGTGTCGGCGGACAGGCCCAGTTGCCGGCGCAGCGCCTCTCGATCGGCGCGCTGAGGATTGAAGGCGTCGACATCCACGCCCAACGGCAGGGAAATGGCGTCCTCCACCCCCGCCTCGATCAGGCGGCCGGCGATAAAGCGACTCGGCGCCACGACCTTGGCGAACTGTCGGTAGATGGCGGCCCAACGCCTTTGAACAGGCTTCTCGGCCCACTCCCCGATATGCAGCGCCGCCAGCGCGCCCAGATCCGTGTGGCAGAAGCCGACCACGGGAATGCCCAGCTCGTCGCCCGCCTTCAGGGCGGCCAGGCCGGGGGTATAGACGTCGCCGGCCTCGATGATGTCCGGACGCTGGCGGATCAGCCGCTCCATCCAGCTGCGCTTGCCGATGGGCCAGCGATAGCCATCGCCGAATGGCAGCGGCGCTGCGTAGATGGAGACCTCCCCGTCACCGTCATGGGCATGTCGGGGGCCTGGGACCACGAGGGTGTGCCGAACGTCCGGGCGATGCGCTGCGAACCAGGCGCGCTTGTTGGTGAGATAGCGTTTCACCCCGCCGCTGCGGGGGGCGTACAGCATGGTCGTGTCGACCAGTCGAACCCGGCCGTCGGCGTCAAATGCGTTGCGGTCCGCCAAGCTCGCGGATGGTTCGAACTCGAAAGGACCAAAACCCGTAACACTCAAGCCGACGCCCTCGCCTCACGCCGCCCCACGCGGCCCAGGTAGCGATAAAGACGCTCGGGCACGACGAGGTTCCCGAGCGCGGTATTCAAGCTTAGCCAGTGATACGATAGCGCCCTTGGCTGTCCGGGCAAACACGAACGTAACGGTATTCCGTACGACCGCCCCAGTCCGCCGGCGCGGCCGCCAGACGGCAACGATTGCGCTCGGACCAGGCATAGTCGTAGCGACGGTTGCTCAGGCGGCGATCCTCCGCCGTCTCGCGGTACGGCACGGTCTGGTTATAGTCGAAGTAGTAGCCGGTGTTGTCGCAGCGGGCGTTCTTGTCGGCGTTGCTGCCGATCGCGGTGCCCGCGATGGCGCCGACGACGCCGCCAAGCACCGCGCCCTCAGTCTTGGCCCCGTTGCCGGCCACGCTGCCGCCCAAGACCGCACCGGCCAGAGCGCCGATGACGCCGCCAGCGGTCTTGTTCGTATTGCCGCCGCGACGTTCGCAGGGATTGTCACGATAGTAGGCCGATACCGGCGCGCCGTAGTCCCCGGCGGCATAGGCCGGAGCCGGATAGTTGAACTCGCCATAGCGACGGACATAGGCGCCATAGCCATAGCGGCGGTCGTATCGGGCGCGAGAGGCCTCATAGTCCGCGCGGCGGCGGTCATACTCGCGGCGCTGCGCCTCATAATCGCGGTTCTGCGCGTAATAGTCCCGCTGGTCGGCGCGGTAGTCGCGCATCTGCTGGCGGTAGCTGTCGTCATACTGCGCCAGGGTGGCGGAGGCCGTCCCCATGGTCAGGGCGGCGGCAAGGCCAATGGTCAGAGTCTTCATGTCGTTCCTCCGGGTCGAGCCGCCCTCGGCGGCCCCTTCGATGTCGCGATGGTCTTCGCCTCCCCGGAAAGGCTCGCAACGATCAGCCAGCAAACGCGACCCTAGGGGGATCGGTTGCAACGCCCCAAGCTTGACCATTCATGCGCGCATCGCCAAAAGCCCTGCTGCAAAGCGAGGAACTCCATGAGCGAAGCCGAGGAAAAGCCGGTCATCGACCCGCACGCGCCCCTGGCCATCGAGCCAGTCAGCGCCGCGATGGCGTTCCTGCGCTTCGCCGCCATCGCCCTGGTGGTCATGGTCGCCGCTTATGCCTGCGCCCAGGCCTTGCCGCCGCCCATCGGCCCCTTCTAAGCTTCTGCCATGCACATCGGCGCCCTTACCCTCGTCGTCCGCGACTATGACGAGGCGCGGGACTGGTACACCCAGGTCCTGGGTTTCGAGCTTCAGGAAGACACTCCGCTGAGCGCGGAAAAGCGCTGGCTGCGCGTGGCGCCGCCAGGAGCGCGCGAAACCGCCCTGCTCCTGGCCAAGGCCGCCACGCCCGAGCAATCGGCGGCGGTGGGCCAGCAGGCAGGCGGCCGGGTGCTGCTGTTCCTGAAAACCCGCGACTTCGACCGCGATCATGCCGCCATGCTAGCGCGCGGCGTACGCTTCCTCGAAGAACCGCGCCGCGAGCCCTACGGTTCGGTGGCGGTGTTCGAGGACCTCTACGGCAACCGCTGGGATCTTCTGGAGGACCGCTCCTAAGGGAGTGGTGGTGGGCGGCGAGGGGATCGAACCCCCGACCCTCTCGGTGTAAACGAGACGCTCTACCGCTGAGCTAGCCGCCCGGGAGACGCCTTCTAGCGGGCTGTTCGCTTCGTTGGAAGCGGCCATAGAAAAAGGCGGACCCGAATGGCGCCCGCCCTCTTCCGAAACTTACTGGAACTGCTCAGCCGTTCAGGGCGCCCTTGAGACCCTCGCCCACCTGGAAGCGGGCGGTCTTGGACGCCGGACGGTTCACCGTCTCGCCCGTACGCGGGTTGCGCGCAGTGCCCGCGGCGCGGGAAACGGCCTTGAAGGTGCCGAAGCCCACCAGACGCACGTCCTGGCCTGCCTTCAACGATCCGGTCACGGAATCGATGAACGCTTCCAGCGCATCCTTGGCTTGGTTCTTGTTGATGCCCGCCTTCTCGGCGATCGCCGTGACGAGTTCCGCCTTAGTCATGTAGTTCTCCCAGCCTAATGAACGGCGGCGCTTTTGTTTGTCTGCGCCGCTCGCTTCACCGGGAGTATGGCGGTTGTGTAACGCCCGTCAAACGAACGTAGGGCGGGAATCTCCCGCCCTACGCAAGTTATCAGCGATAACCTTGTTATTTATGATGTTCGCTAACCCTAGTGGGCGCGGACAGCATCACTGTCGAGGTCGTCCCCGCCCTTGATCGGGCGCATCGGCTCCTCGTCCTCGTTCCACTCCACCGGCGTCAGGGGGCCGGTCAGGGCGATCTTCAACGCTTCGTCGGCAGTCGAGATCGGGATGATCTCCAGCGCGTTCTTCACGTTGTCGGGGATGTCAGCCAGGTCCTTGGCGTTCTCCTGCGGGATCAGCACCGTCTTCACGCCCGAGCGCAGAGCGGCCAGCAGCTTCTCCTTGAGGCCGCCGATGGCCAGCACCCGGCCGCGCAGGGTGATCTCGCCGGTCATGGCGATATCCTTGCGGATCGGAACACCGGTCAGCACCGAGACCATTGACACGGCCATGGCCACGCCGGCCGACGGACCGTCCTTGGGCGTCGCACCTTCCGGCACGTGCACGTGGATGTCGGTCTTCTCGAACACCGGCGGCTTGATGCCGAAGCGCAAGGACCGCGAACGGACATACGAGTGCGCCGCCGAGATTGACTCCTTCATCACGTCCTTCAGGTTGCCGGTGACCGTGGTGCGGCCCTTGCCCGGCATCTTGACGGCTTCGATGGTCAGGATGTCGCCGCCGAACTCGGTCCAGGCCAGGCCCGTAACGATGCCCACCTGATCTTCGGCGTCGGTCTCGCCATAGCGGTACTTCTTGACGCCCGCGTACTTGGCCAGACGTTCGTCGTCGATGGTGATCGAAGCGACCTTCTCGCGCGCCAGATCGCGAACGACCTTGCGGGCCAGACCGCCCAGTTCACGCTCCAGCGAACGCACGCCGGCTTCGCGGGTGTAGTAGCGGATCAGGTCGCGGATCGCCTCGTCCGGAACGATGAACTCTTCCGGCTTCAGCCCGTGGTCCTTGGCCAGCTTCGGCAGGACGTGACGCTTGGCGATCTCCAGCTTCTCATCCTCGGTGTAGCCGGGGATGCGGATGATCTCCATGCGG
Organism: Caulobacter sp. 73W; assembly: GCF_041021955.1. GTDB lineage: Bacteria > Pseudomonadota > Alphaproteobacteria > Caulobacterales > Caulobacteraceae > Caulobacter. Next base: position 3,927,431 of record NZ_CP158375.1, on the reverse strand, counting down.
TCCAGCAGCGGCTGGGGCATGTTCAGGCTGTTGGCCGTGGTGACGAACATCACCTGCGACAGGTCGTAATCGACTTCCAAGTAGTGGTCGCCGAAGGTCGAGTTCTGCGCCGGGTCCAGCACCTCGAGCAGAGCCGAGGACGGGTCGCCCCGCCAGTCGCTGCCCATCTTGTCGATTTCGTCGAGCAGGACGAAGGCGTTGGTGGTCTTCGCCTTCTTCATCGACTGGATGACCTTGCCGGGCATCGAGCCGATATAGGTGCGGCGGTGACCGCGGATCTCGCTCTCGTCACGCACGCCGCCCAGCGACATGCGCACGAACTCGCGAGCCGTCGCCTTGGCGATCGACTTGCCGAGCGAGGTCTTGCCCACGCCGGGAGGACCGACGAGGCAGAGGATCGGGCCCTTCAGAGAGTTGGTCCGGGCCTGCACGGCCAGGTACTCCAGGATCCGTTCCTTGACCTTCTCCAGGCCATAGTGATCGGCGTCGAGGATCGCCTCGGACTCGTTGAGGTCGATCTTCTTGGTCTTGGCCTTGCCCCACGGCACCGACAGCAGCCAGTCCAGATAGTTCCGCACGACCGTGCTCTCGGCGGACATCGGGCTCATGTTGCGCAGCTTCTTCAGCTCGCTCTCGGCCTTGGTCCGCGCTTCCTTGGACAGCTTGGTCTTCTTGATGCGCTTTTCGAGTTCGATGAGTTCGTCGCGACCATCGTCCTGGTCGCCCAGCTCGCGCTGGATCGCCTTCATCTGCTCGTTCAGATAGTACTCGCGCTGGGTCTTCTCCATCTGGCGCTTCACGCGCGAGCGGATCTTCTTCTCGACCTGCAGGACGCTGATCTCGCCTTCCATGAGGGCGAAGACCTTCTCCAGGCGCTTCACGACATTGAAGATCTCGAGCAGGTTCTGCTTGTCGCCAATCTTCACCGACAGGTGCGCGGCGATGCTGTCGGCCAGCTTGCCCGGCTCCGCGATCTGCGGGATCGAGGCCAGGGCTTCCGGCGGCACCTTCTTGTTGAGCTTCACATAGTTTTCGAACTGCTCGACCACGGCCCGCGACAGGGCCTCGGCTTCACGGCTCTCGCCGCCGTCCTCGGCCAGTTCGGCCACGTCGGCTTCGTAATATTCCGGATTGTCGGTGAACTTGGCCACGCCGGCGCGGCCCTTGCCCTCGACCAGCACCTTCACGGTGCCGTCCGGAAGCTTGAGCAGCTGCAACACGGTGGCGATGACGCCAACCTCGAAGATGTCCTCCGGAGCGGGATCGTCGTCGGCGGAATTCTTCTGGGTGAGAAGCAGGATCTGCTTGTCGCCCTTCATCACCTCTTCCAGGGCGCGCACGGATTTATCGCGGCCGACGAATAGCGGCACGACCATGTGCGGAAACACCACGATGTCCCGCAGGGGCAGCACAGGAAGGGTTTTGATCTCGGACATGATGCTTTCAACTCCTGGCCGGCGCGTTGCGTCACGCTCGACCTTACGGATCGCAGTCACTCAAACGATGCGCCTAAGTCGTACGATCCGTCCGCCCGCGATTGGACGGCGTTCGGAGATTTATGTGGACCTTTTGCGACCGCGTTCAAGCGGCGCCGCAGCGCAGCGGCAGGGGGTCGCAGGTAGAAGCGAGCTTATCCACAGCTCATTCGGCCTCTTTGCGAAGCGCCGCCAGAGCCAGGAAGCTGATCAGCGCGGCCGCGCTCAGATAGAAGCCGACCGGGGTCAGACCGCCTTTGTCCGCCAGAGCCTGGGCCACCATCGGCGCTAGGCCGCCGCCGAGGATGCCGCCGACGTTGAACGCCATGGACGCCCCCGTATAGCGCACGCGTGCGGGGTACAGGCCCGGCAGGAACGCGCCCAGCGGTCCATAGACCAAGCCCATCAGGAACAGGGCCAGGGCCAGAAATCCCCAGATCAGGAACAGCGAGCCCGACCCCATCAGCGGCGCGAGCACGAAACCAGCCGCGATCGTCAGGGCGCAGCCGGTCATCAGGACCTTTCGCGGCGTCCGTGCGTCCGACCAGTAGCCGGCGACCACGATGCCGACGGCCATGAACCCGATGGCGGCCAGCTGAATCCCGAGAAAGACCTGCCGGTTGTAGCCCAGCGTCGTCGTGCCGTAGCCGAGCGCGAAGGTCGTCGCGAGGTAGTAGAGCGCGAAGCAGGCCACCACCGCGAAGACGCCGCCCAGGGTCTGCAACGGATAGCCCGCCAGGACCTCGCCCAGCGGCGCCTTGGGCGGCGGCGCCTCGGCCATGGCCTGGGTGAAGGCGGGCGTCTCGCTGATCTTCAGGCGCACCCACAGCCCGACGGCCACCAGCACGGCGCTGGCCAAGAAGGGCAGACGCCAACCCCAGCTAATGAAGGCCTCGGGGCTCAGGATCATGCCCAGGATGAGGAACAGGCCGTTGGCGGCCAGGAAGCCGACAGGGGCGCCGAGTTGCGGGAACATGCCAAAGCGGGCCTTCCACCCTGGCGGAGCATTCTCCACCGCCAGCAGCGCCGCCCCGCCCCACTCCCCGCCAAGGCCAAGGCCCTGGGCGAAGCGCAGCATGCACAGCAGCAACGGCGCGATCCAACCGGCCATGGCGTAGGTCGGCAGGAAGGCGATGGCCACGGTCGAACCGCCCATCAGCAGCAGGCTGGCCACCAGGGTCGACTTGCGCCCCACCCGGTCGCCGAAGTGCCCGAACAGCGCCGCCCCGACCGGGCGCGCGAAGAAGGCGATGGCGAAGGTGGCGTAGGAGGAAATCAGCTGCATCGACGGCGACGCGCTGGGGAAGAACAACGGCCCGAACACTAGCGAGGCCGCGGTGGCGTAGATATAGAAATCGTAGAACTCGACGGCCGTGCCCACGAGGCTGGCGGTCAGAATCCGGCGGTTAGACGCCGACGCGACTTCGGTCATGTTTGTTTCCCCCTGCCCCGGCATCGCGCTGGGAGCAGGAGTTGTCAAGTATAAGCGCGTCAGGCCGCCGGCAGGCCGGCGATCCAGGCCTCCAAGGCCTTGGTGTCGGAAATGTCGTCGAAATAGGCTAGGGCTGGCTCAAAGGGACCCATGTCCTTCGGCGCGGAAGGCGAGAACGCCTGCAGCGTCGAGAAGACTGACAGGCCGCTCGGCAGGGTGTCCACCCGTACCTCGAAGAAATGGGTGTCGGCGTTTGTCGCCTGCCCCACATGGAGCGCGCCGAGCCGACGGAAATCCTGTGTCACGATCAGGCAGGACGAAAAGCAGATGTGATCGGTAAGCACGATCAGACGCCCCTCCATCAGCGACGGAGCGGTCGCGGCGGAACGGGGCGCCTCGCGGCTCTTGTCGCAGCGCACGGGAGCGGAGAACGGCTGGCCCGCCGCCTTTGCGGCGGTCGCTTGAGCGTGGAGATTATCGACGAACTCTTCGCCGATCTGCTTGCGCATCTCGGTCTTGTACAGGTCGATCTGCTTCAGGTTCCGGGCCGACAGCCGCCAAGCTGTGTTGCAGTCGCTTTCGTTGTCGCGCAACAGGGCGTTGACTCGGGGGCGGCCGACCAGGGCTTCCGCGATCTGCCGGCCAAAGACTGACGAACCGCCGCCATTGCCTCGCAGGTCCAAAACCACCATCGGCGCGGCGTGCAACTGCGCTGACTGTTTCTGCACCACCTGGACCACTTCAGCGGCCTTGCCGCCCAAGCCCTCGAGCGAGATCCAGTATCCACCCGCGAATGGCCGCACGCCGTACCCGGCTGCGCCGTAGGGAACCGCCTTCAACACCTTCGTCCGCAAGTCGGTCCGGCTGATTGGGCGCCAAGTCAGATTTTCAACGCGCTGGACCCCACCCCTTTCGAAGGTGCACGTCTTGGGCTTCAGGACGAAGGGATTGCCCTCGTCGATAAGCAGATAGGGAGCCGCCTGGATGCGTTGGGCGCCGACCCGCCACACGGCGCGGAATCCGCCGAGCTTTTCTTCGGCGAAGCGGGCGGCCGAAACGCCGTCGCATTCGACAATGACAGCATCGCGCAGATCGGCGACATCGGATTCGGCCACGGTCCAGGCGTCACCCTTCTTGGCGATGATTACGCCTGCCCAGTTCACGTCGGCTCGATAATTCACGCGCGAACCGACATGGGCGTCCCCCACGCCGACCGCGAAGCCCGACAGAACGGCGCCGTATCCTTCGATATTCTCAACCTGGGCGGCCCGGCTCTTCGCGAGCGTATAGTTCGCCTCGAGCGTCCGTACGAACTCGACGTCGCCTAATTCCAGCGCCGAGCCAGGGTGGTCCGTTTTAAGCAGATCGTAGGCCCCGTCCAGATCGATGCGCGTCATTGCACGCCACGTCTCCGCAGCGGTCTGGCCCGTAGAGGGGCTGGCGGTCAACGCCGCCGCGGCGGCCATGCAAATAATGCGGAAAGTCATCAGATCCCCCGATAGATGTGAATTAGACGACCGCCGTTCGCCGATCACGTGACAAATGGTTCAGGCGTGACCGAAAGAAAAACGGCGGCCCCGCGAGGAGCCGCCGTTTGATCTTTCAGGCTGCGGGAGCGTTTAGGCCGCCCCGCCCGCCTTCTTCTCGGCGTAGATAACCAGCGGCTGGGCGCGGCCTTCGACGACTTCCTGGTTCACGACCACTTCCTCGACGCCGTCATAGTTCGGCAGTTCGAACATGGTCTCCAGCAGGATCGCTTCCAGGATCGAGCGCAGGCCGCGGGCGCCGGTGCGGCGGGTGATGGCCTTGCGGGCCACCGCCGACAGGGCGTCGTCGGTGAAGGTCAGGCCGACATTCTCCATGTCGAACAGACGCTGGTACTGCTTGACCAGGGCGTTCTTCGGCTCGGTGAGAATCTTCACCAGGGCCGCTTCGTCCAGGTCCTCAAGGGTCGCGATCACCGGCAGACGGCCGATGAATTCCGGGATCAGGCCGAACTTGACCATGTCCTCCGGCTCGACTTCGCGCAGGATTTCGCCGGTGCGACGCTCATCCGGATCGGCGACCTTGGCGCCGAAGCCGATCGAGGCGCCCTGACCGCGAGCGCTGATCACCTTCTCCAGGCCGGCAAAGGCGCCGCCGCAGATGAAGAGGATGTTGGTGGTGTCGACCTGCAGGAACTCCTGCTGCGGATGCTTGCGCCCGCCTTGCGGCGGCACGGAGGCGACGGTGCCTTCCATGATCTTCAGCAGGGCCTGCTGCACGCCTTCGCCCGAAACGTCGCGGGTGATCGACGGATTGTCGGACTTGCGGCTGATCTTGTCGATTTCGTCGATGTAGACGATGCCGCGCTGAGCACGCTCGACGTTGTAGTCGGCGGCCTGCAGCAGCTTCAGCACGATGTTCTCGACGTCTTCACCCACGTAACCGGCTTCGGTCAGGGTGGTGGCGTCCGCCATGGTGAAGGGCACGTCGATGATGCGCGCCAGCGTCTGGGCCAGCAGCGTCTTACCCGAACCGGTCGGGCCGACGAGCATGATGTTGGACTTGGCCAGCTCGACGTCGTTGTTCTTCGTCGCGTGGTTGAGGCGCTTGTAGTGGTTGTGGACCGCGACAGCGAGGACCTTCTTGGCGTGGTCCTGACCGATGACGTAGTCGTCCAGCACTTCGCGGATCTCGCGCGGCGTGGGCACTCCGTCCTTGGACTTCACGAAGGCGATCTTGTGCTCTTCGCGGATGATGTCCATGCACAGCTCGACGCACTCATCGCAGATGAACACGGTCGGGCCCGCGATGAGCTTGCGCACCTCGTGCTGGCTCTTTCCGCAGAAGGAGCAGTACAGAGTGCTCTTGGTGTCGCCGCTGGCGGCTTTAGTCATATCGCTTCTCACGCTACGGCGGCGTCTGGTCGAAACCGGTCGCCACCACTCCCGAAAGACGTCTCGCTTCCTGTTCTAAATGCAGGATACGAGCCACGGGTTGTCTAAACCTTGACATTCCCCGATCCGAGCGCCCTTCACAACCCTTTGAGCGCTTAAACTGGGGATAGAGACACTAAACACGCCCCGGTTGAGGCAGCTTGCTTCCCATTAGGTCATATAGGACGTCGATACGCCACGCGGTAGCACCGCGACACCGCATCGCATCCGACAACGCCACAGCCCTGTTAGCGCCGAACGGGAATCGTGGTCGAAAACGTACCGAACAGTTGCAGTGCGTGAACGATGGTCAGACGCTCTAGGCGGCCCATGGGCATGGCCGCGCCTTCGCGGCCGATGAACGACCCGCTTGATGACAAGGCGTTGGTGGCGTTCGACTTCGACGGCACCATGACCGTCCGCGACAGCTTCACCGCATTCCTCGCCTGGCGCGTCGGCCGCGCCCGCTACACCTTGGGCGTTCTCAAACTTACACCCGCGATTCTGTCCTATCTGGGGCACCGTGACCGTGGGCGGCTGAAAGCCGCCGCCGTGGTCCAGTTCCTCAAGGGCGTGCCGCTCGAAAAGATCGAGGCCGAGGCCAAGGTCTTCGCCGAGACCCACGCCACCCGCCTGCTGCGTCCCGACGCCGTGGCCACCTGGCGGCGCTGGCGAGCCCGCGGCGCCCGGGCGGTCATCGTCACCGCCTCGCCCGAAACCATCGTCGCCCCCTTCGCGCGCGGCCTCGGCGCCGACGCCCTGATCGGCACCCAGCTGGAGGTCAACGCCTACGGCCAGGTCAGCGGCGCCTTCACCGGCGCCAACTGCCGCGGGGCCGAGAAGGTGCGCCGCCTGCAGGAGGTGTTCGGCGAGGACGTTCATCTGGCCGCCGCCTATGGCGACACCGACGGCGACAAGGAGATGCTCGCCATCGCCGACGAGAAGGGCTACCGGGTCTTCATCGGCAAGCCCGGCGCCCGCGCCTGAGGCAGCCACACGGGTCCTGACGCGTTCAGCCTCTGTTCAGTCGGAGGTATGCTTGCTTCGAAACATGGTCATCGCCGCCGCTACGGCTCTCTCCCTTGGAAGCGCGCATGCTGAGATCGCCACCCCGGCGGATCTGTATGGCGAGCTCTTCTATCAGGTGCAGATGCGGCGGCTGTTCCCCGACGGAAAGACCTTCGTCGACGCCACGCCGCGCCGCTCTCCCGAACAGATCCTGGCCGAGTACAGGACCAAGCTCTGGTTCTCGGACGAAGAGCTGAAGCGTTTCGTCATCGCCCATTTCGACCTGCCGCAAGAAGTCCTGGTCCCGACACCGTCCACGGCGCGGCCGCCCATGGACGCGCACATCTCCCGGCTGTGGCCGATCCTGACCCGCCAGCCCGCCGCCCCGCCGCCCGGCTCCACCGCCCTACGCCTGGATGAGCCCTACGTGGTTCCCGGCGGGCGGTTCCGGGAGATGTACTACTGGGACAGCTATTTCACGATGCTGGGCCTGGCGCAGGACGGGCGTCACGACCTGATCGAGGCCATGGTCGATGATTTCGGCAGCCTGATCGACCGCTACGGCCGCATTCCCAACGGCACGCGCAGCTACTACCTCAGCCGCTCGCAGCCGCCGTTCTTCTATTTGATGGTCGGCCTGGCCGATCAGACCGACCTGGCGTTGCTCAAGCGCCGGACCGACCAGATGCGGCGAGAGCACGCCTTCTGGATGGAGGGCGAGGAGGATGTGAAGGCCGGGGCCGCCTCCTCCCGCGTCGTGCGGCTGCCCGACGGCGCGACCCTCAACCGCTATTGGGACGACCGCGACACGCCGCGCGACGAGTCCTGGCGCGAGGACATCCTGACCGCCCGCGAGGGAAATCGCCCCGCCGCCGAGATTTTCCGCGACCTGCGCGCCGGGGCCGAAAGCGGCTGGGACTTCAGCGCCCGCTGGCTGACAGACGGACAGAACCTGCGGACCATCCGCACCACCGCCTTCGTCCCCGTCGACCTCAACAGCCTGATGTACGGGATGGAGCGGGCCATCGCCAACGCCTGCCGCCGCCTGGCCGAGCCGGAGTGCGGCGAGGAATTCGAACGCCGCGCCGATGCCCGCAAGGTCGCCATTGATCGCTGGCTATGGAGCCCGGAACGCGGCGCCTACGTCGACTATCGCTGGCGCGACCGCAAACCGTCGGACCTGATCACCGCCGCCGGCCTCTATCCCCTGTTCGTCGGCGCCGCCAGCCAGCGCCAGGCCAATATCGTCGCCCAGAAGACCTGGGATGAACTGCTCGCCCCCGGGGGCCTGCGCACCACGACGCTCAATACGGGCCAGCAGTGGGACGCGCCCAACGGCTGGGCGCCGCTTCAGTGGGTCGCCGTCAAAGGTCTGCGCAATTACGGCGAGGACGCCCTGGCCGGCGAGATCGGCAAGCGATGGCTGGCCACCGTGAACCGCGAATATCAGGCCAGCGGCCGGATGCTCGAAAAGTACGACATCGAGGAGGTCCGCCCCGGCGGCGGCGGCGAATATCCGCTTCAGGACGGCTTCGGTTGGACCAATGGCGTGACCCGGGCCCTACTCGCGCTCTACCCCCCGTCATGATCAACGTGCTATGGCGCGCCCCATCATGTCCGAAGACGCCAAGACCCCAGCCGAAAAGATGGCGGCCCTCGTCGCCGCCAAGAAGCAACGCCTCGAAGTCGGCGAAGGCCACACCTCCGGCCGCGCCCAGCGCAAGGCCGAGCAGCTGGCCTCCGCGCGCTCCGCTTCCAAGTCCAAGCCCTGGATGAGCCGGTGACGGCCGTCGCGCCCGTCAAACCGGACCTCTTCTCAAATCGCCGCTTCGTCTACCTCGCCGCCGCGTTCTGCTGCGTGCTGTGGGGCAGCTCGTACCCGGCGATCAAGAACGGCTACCGCCTGCTGGAGATCACCCGCACCGACCTGGCCGACCAGGTGGTGTTCGCCGGCTATCGCTTCGTCCTGGCCGGTCTGATCCTGCTTGGCGTGGCGGTCGCTCTACGCCGGCCGATCTTTGGCTTCACCCGCCGGCAGTTCGGCCAGATCACCCTGCTGGGTCTGGTGCAGACGACGGTGCAGTATGTGTTCTTCTACATCGGCGTCGCCAATGCGACGGGCGTGAAGAGCTCGATCATGAACGCCACGGGCGCGTTCTTCGGCGTGCTGATCGCTCACTTCGTCTACGCCAACGACCGGCTGACCGGGCGCAAGGCGCTGGGCTGCCTGGTCGGCTTCCTGGGCGTGCTGACCGTGAACCTGGGCAGCGGCCTGACCGACTTCGACTTCACGATCACCGGCGAGGGCTTCGTCGCCTTCTCGGCCTTCATCCTGGCCGGGGCGTCGATCTACGGCAAACGCCTGTCCCGCGACCTCGACCCGATGATCATGACCGGCTGGCAGCTGGGCATCGGCGGGCTGGTCCTCACTCTGGGCGGCATGGCCGTCGGCGGGGAGGTCCACGGTTTCGAATGGCGCTCCACCCTCCTGCTGATCCACCTGGGCGCGCTCTCGGCCGCCGCCTTCGCGATCTGGAGCCTGCTGCTGAAGCACAATCCGGTCAGCCTGGTCGCTCCGTTCAACTTCCTGATCCCGGTTTTCGGCGTGATCCTGTCTGCCGCGTTCCTGCATGAGACGATCTTCGCCTGGAAGAATCTTGCCGCCTTGATCCTGGTGTGCGGCGGCATCTGGCTGGTCACCCGCTCGGCGCGTCGCCCCGCCTGACGGCGGGCGGCAAGCCTTGCTATCGTGCCCCCATGCGGCCCGAGATTCTCTTCCCGCTCTTTGCTTCGATCGGCACGCTGAAGGGCGTCGGGCCGCGCGTCGCGCCGTTGGTGGAGAAGGTCGCCGGCTCCCTGGTCCGCGACGTCCTGTTCCTGACGCCGCAGTCGGTCATCCGCCGCACGCCGACCACCGCCGACAAGGTGGCCGAGGGCGAGATCCAGACCCTGGTCGTCACCATCGACGCCCACATCAAGCCGGGCCGCCCCAACCTGCCCTGGCGCATCCGCGCCTATGACGGCACGGGGTTCGTCACCCTGGTGTTCTTCAAGGTCTATGGCGATGCGCTGGAGAAGCAGAACCCCGTCGGCGAGCAGCGCATCGTCAGCGGCAAGGTCGAACGCTTCAACGGCGAGGTGCAGATCGCCCACCCGGACTATCTCCTTCCCGTCGAACGGGCGGACGAGATACCGGAGCTGGAGCCCGTGTATCCCGCCACGGCCGGGCTTGCCTCCCGCGCTATCCGCAAGCTGGCCAACGAGGCGCTCAGCCGCGCCACGGACCTGCCCGAGTGGCAGGACCCCGCCTGGCTGGCGCGCGAGGCCTTCCCCTCCTGGCGCGACGCTCTGGAGCGGGTTCATGAACCTCAGTCCGAAGCCGACCTCGCGCCGCTGTCCCGTGCGCGCCGGCGCCTGGGATATGACGAACTGCTGGCGCATCAGCTGGCCTTGGCTCAGCGCAAGGCGGCCCGCCGCTCGCACCCCGCGCCGAAGATCGCCAGCCGCGGCGTCCATGCCCAGCAGATCGAGGCCGCCCTGCCCTACCGCCTGACCGGGGCGCAGCAGCGCGCCTTGGCCGACATCGGCGGCGACCTGGCGTCAGGCGAGCGCATGAGCCGCCTGCTGCAGGGCGACGTCGGCGCCGGCAAGACCGTGGTCGCGATGCTGGCCGTGGCTGACGCCGCGGCGGCCGGGCTGCAGTCGGCCCTCATGGCGCCAACCGAAATCCTCGCCCGCCAGCACTACGAGACCATCGCCTCGCCGCTGGAGGCCGCCGGCCTGCGCGTCCTGCTGCTCACCGGCCGGGACAAGGGCAAGGTGCGGACCGAGAAGCTGCTGGCCCTGCTCGACGGTACGGCGCACGTGGCGGTCGGCACCCACGCGCTGTTCCAGGACGACGTGGCGTACCGAAGCCTCGGCCTGGCCGTCATCGACGAGCAGCATCGCTTCGGCGTGGGCGAGCGTCGCCGGCTGCAGGACAAGGGCGACGGCGTCCATCTGCTGGCCATGTCCGCGACGCCGATCCCCCGCACGCTGGAGCTGACGGTCTTCGGCGACCTGGATGTCTCGCGCATCGACGAGAAGCCCCCCGGCCGCACGCCCGTGGCCACCGCCGCCGTGCCGACCCCGCGCATCGGCGACGTGGTCAATCGCTTGAAAGCCGCCATCCGCGACGGCGCTCAGGCTTTCTGGATCTGCCCGCTGGTGTCGGAGTCCGAACTCATCGACCTCCAGGCGGCCGAGGGTCGGGCGGAAGACCTGCGCCGCATCCTCGGGGACTCCGTCGGCCTGGTACATGGCAAGATGCCTGCCGCCGACAAGGACGCGGTCATGGCCGCCTTCGCCGCCGGCAAGGTGTCGGTGCTAGTCGCCACCACCGTGGTCGAGGTCGGGGTCAATGTCCCCAACGCCAGCATCATGGTCATCGAACAGGCCGAACGCTTCGGCCTGGCTCAGTTGCACCAGTTGCGCGGCCGCGTGGGTCGGGGCGCGCGCGAAAGCGCCTGCGTCCTGCTCTACGATCCCCCGCTTTCGGAGACCGCCCAGGCGCGCCTCGACATCCTGCGCAAGACGGACGACGGCTTCCTGATCGCCGAGAAGGACTTGGAGCTGCGCGGCGGTGGCGATCCGCTGGGCCTGCGCCAGAGCGGCTTTCCCGCCTATCGCCTGGCCGACCCTGTCGCCCACCGTGAACTGATCGCAGTGGCCGCCGACGACGCCCGCCTGATCCTGGCGCGCGACCCGGAGCTGACCACCGAAAGGGGCGCAGCGCTCAGGGTGCTGCAGGAACTGTTCGACTGGCGCGCGGGATCACCGCTGGGCGAGGCGGGCTGAGGTCCAGGCTTCCAGCCGTCCTTGCGCATCCGCTTCAAGATCGGCGTAGAACAGATTGTATCCGCTAGCCTTCTTGCGATCCGCCCAGCCGCCGCTGTTCTTGAACGCGTCCGAGCGCGGTTTGGAGACCTTCAACAGGCCGGCCTGGCATTGCGCGGCGGCCTGACGCTTCAGGAAGGCCGGCCGGACGCCCCATTCCAATCCCGTGGCGTTGGCCGCGCCCAGGTTCAGCCGCTCGCTCGCCGCCTCGTCGGTCTGGGCGCCCAGCAACGGATTGACGCACAGCGCCTGCCGACCATCCAAATTCACCAGATCGCCGGCGCTGTTCCAGACCAGAGCCCGCTCCGGCAACAGGCGCTGCGCCTCCCGATCATTGGCCGGAACCGCCGTATAGGCGACGACGCAGCCGGCTTGCCGCCTCATCTGGCAAGCGCCGACCAGCGAGCCCGGACCATAGAGATCGGTCGGCGTCAGGGTTTGCAGCAGATAGGCCGCCGTCAGGCGAGCCCGCAGCACCGGATCAGGGGCGATCTCTTCCTGCAGAAGACGCGCGGCCAGTTCCCCGCCCTGCTCCACCCCGACCAGGATGAACGGCCGTTCGCCGCCATAGGCTGCCAGATAGCGCCGGAAGGCGGCACGGGCGTCCTGATAGGCGAAGCGCCGCGCCTCCCGCGCGTCCTCGCGCAGGGTCAGGCGGGTATAGAGGCTGGCCTGCCGGTAGCGAGGGGCGAACACGCGCCCCACCCGCTCGAACGGTCCCGCATAGTTGGGCAGCATGACCGTCGCCAGGGCCTGGTTGGACTGCTCCTTGCTGATTGGCGCGTTCCAATCGCCGCCGCCGTCATAGGTGGTCGGGTGCAGGAAGAAGACGTCCGCCGCCGGCGCGTCGGCCGCTGGCGTTTCGGCGCGGGCCGGAAGCAGCGCCCAGGCGTCCGCCTGCGCATAGTTCGGCGCGGGGGGCGGATTGTAGGTTTGGTAGGGAACCTTCGGGTCCAGCCCCGTGCGCAGGATGTCGTCCCGCCACACGAAGGCGGCGGAGGCGAGCAGGCCCAGGACGAGAATCACGCCCGCCAATACGGTCAGCTTCACGCCGCGCCCGCTCATGACGTCGGCCCATGAATATCGGGCGAGCGAACCCGCTCCATCCGCACGCCCATGCCCAGGAAGCGGGCCGGAAGCCGGCGCAGCCTGGGGCAACGGTCAATCAATCGCACGAGCCAAGCGGCGCGCGGCGCGCCCTTGCCCGCCAGAATCGCGGCAATCACGCGCTGCTGGACGAACACCTAAATCGCCTGGGTCAGCTTGACCTGCCACGCCCGGCGGCGCTCCACCGCCGCCAGGTCAGCGTCCAGGAGGCGCCCCTGCCGCAGCGGCCCGGAAAGGATGTTGGCCGCGGCGACCGCGTCCTGGATCGCCAGGTTCACCCCCACGCCGCCCACGGGCGACATGGCGTGGGCGCTGTCTCCGATGCACAGCAGGCCCGGCCGCCACCAGCGTTCCAGCCGATCGACCGTCACGGTGAGCGTCTTCACCTTCTCCCAGTCGTCCAGCACGCCGACGCGGCCGGCCAGGATCGGCGACAACTTGGCGATCTGAGCCTGCAGCGCCGGCAGCCCCGCCGCGCGCACCTGGTCGGAGCCGCCTTTGGGAATGACATAGCCGCACTGATAGTACTCGCCGCGCGGGATCATCACGAAGATGCGGCCGGCGTCGAACCGGCCCAGCGGCGTATCGCCATCCGCCTCCTCGCGAGGCAAGCGCATCCACAAGACATCCATAGGGGCGCCGAGATCGCGCTTGGGCAGGCCGCTGAGATCGCGGATCACGGAGTCGCGACCATCGGCGGCGATGATCAGGTCGGCGGTGATGGTTAGAGGGCCTTCGGCGTCCTGCGCCTCCACGCCGACCACCTTGCCGTCGCGCTCGATCAAGCCGACGGCCCGCGTCTTCATCCGCACGCCAAACTCTGGATAGCGCTGCGCCTGCTCAGCCAGGAAGTTCAGGAAATCCCACTGGGGCATGATCGCCAGGAACTTCGCGGCGGTCGGCAGATGTCCGAAATCGGCGACGCGGAACCGCTCATTCCCGAACTCGCCCGAAAGCTCGACCACCTTCTGGTGCGGCAGCCGCAGGAATTCCTCCAGCACGCCCAGGTCAGCCATCACCTGCAAGGTCGAGGGATGGATCGTGTCGCCGCGGAAGTCGCGCAGGAAATCGCCGTGCTTCTCCAGCACGACGGTCTCAACACCCGCCCGCGCCAGCAGAAGGCTCGCAACCATGCCGGCCGGGCCGCCGCCGACCACGACGCAACGAGTTTTCAGGGCGCGCGTCGCGGACATCGAGGATCAGGCGTAGGGATCGGGCTGCGAGAGGTAGGACTGGACGTAGTCGGTGACGCCCTCTTCCAGGGTGCTGAACGGCTTGGCGTAACCCGCCGCCTTCAGCCGCTCCATGCTGGCCTGGGTGTAGTATTGGTACTTGCCGCGCAGGCCGGGCGGCATGTCGAAATACTCGATCTTCGGCGTCTTGCCGGCGGCCTTGAAGGTCGCCTCCGCCAGATCCTTGAACGACCGCGCCTGGCCAGAGCCCAGGTTGTAGACGCCGTTCACCTGCGGGCTCTGTGTCAGCCACTCCACGACGTCGGCGACATCGCGAACATAGACGAAATCACGCAGCTGGCCGCCATCGGCGTAGTCGGGATTGTGCGACTTGAAGAGCCGCACCGTGTCGCCGTGAACAACCTTCGGCCAGATCTGGGCGACCACCGACTTCATGCCGCCCTTGTGCTCTTCGTTCGGCCCGTAGACGTTGAAGAACTTCAGTCCGACCCACTGGGGTGGGGCGTAGTCGCGGGCCGCCTGGCGAGCCGCGAACTGGTCGAACAGCGCCTTGGACCAACCATAGGTGTTCAGCGGCCGCAGGGCGGTCAGGGACTGATAGTCGTCCTTGTCCTCGAAGCCTTGTGAGCCGTCGCCATAGGTGGCGGCCGACGAGGCGTAGATGAACCGCCGCTGGTGATCCGCGCACCAGCGGAACAGGTCGCGCGACAGGGTGAAGTTGGCGTGGATGATCTTGTCGGCGTCCGGCTCGGTCGTGGACGACACCGCGCCCATGTGGACCACCGCCTCGACGTCACGCCAGCGCTTATCCAGCCACTCCCACATGTTGTCGGGATGGACAAAGTCGCCGATCGGGTGCTTGGCGATGTTGCGCCACTTGCCGGTGTCGGCCTCGCGCAGACGGTCGCAGACCACCACGTCCAGGCTCGGATCCTGGGCCAGGCGGCCGACGATGTTGGAGCCGATGAAACCGGCCCCGCCGGTCACGAAGATGATGCGGCGGGGCGCGCTCATGCGGCCGCTCCCAGGCGCTTTTTGGCCAGATGGTCGTATTCCAGCAGTTCGGCGATCAGGCCTTCGAACTGGCTCATCGGCACCATGTTGGGCCCGTCCGACGGCGCATTGTCCGGATCGGGGTGAGTCTCCGTGAACACCGCCGCCACGCCGATGGCCACGGCCGCGCGGGCCAGGACCGGCACGAACTCGCGCTGGCCGCCCGAGCTGGTCCCGTGCCCGCCGGGCTGCTGGACCGAGTGGGTGGCGTCGAAAACCACGGGGCAGCCGATCTCGCTCATGATCGGCAAGGAGCGCATGTCGGAAACCAGGGTGTTGTAGCCGAAGGAGGCGCCGCGCTCGCAGGCCATGACGTTCGGATTGCCGGCGCCGGTGACCTTGGCGATGACGTTCTTCATGTCCCACGGGGCCAGGAACTGCCCCTTCTTGATGTTGATCGCCCGCCCGGTCGCGGCGGCGGCCAGCAGCAGGTCGGTCTGGCGGCACAGGAAGGCCGGGATCTGGATGACGTCGACGGCCTCGGCGACCAGCGGGCAATGCTCGGTCTCGTGCACGTCGGTCAGGGTAGGCAGGCCGGTGACCTCGCGGATCTCGGCGAAGATCGGCAGGCTGTCCTTCAGCCCGATGCCGCGCTGGGCGTTGGCCGAGGTGCGGTTCGCCTTGTCGTAGGAGGTCTTGTAGATCAGGCCGATGCCCAGGCGGCCGGCGATCTCCTTCAGGGCGTGCGCGGTCTCCAGCGCATGCTGACGGCTTTCCATCTGGCACGGGCCGGCGATGATCGACAGGCGCTCGCGCTGACCGATGCGGACAGGCTTGCCCGTCGGCGTTTTAATCTCGATCACCGCGTTCGGCTGGACGGATTTCGTTTCAGTCAAGGTAAGCCTCATCCAGACGGGTCGAAGACACGTAATTGGCCCTCAGGAATTGTAAGCGCAAGCGAAAGGGGTGGCGATGACGCAGCAAAGTCCGGTGATCGTGTGGTTCCGCCGAGACCTGCGTCTGGCCGACAATCCAGCCCTTCACAAGGCCGCCCAGCATGGCGGGTCCGTGATCCCCGTCTATATCCTGGACGAGACCAAGGACGTCCGCCCCATGGGCGGCGCGTCCTTGTGGTGGCTGGACAAATCCCTGCGCGCCCTTGGCGAAGACCTGGAGGCCGTCGGATCACGACTGATCCTGCGCCGCGGGTCGGCGGGCGAAATCCTCAAGGCGTTGGTCGAGGAGACCGGCGCCGAGTGCGTCCTGTGGAACCGCCTCTACGATCCGGACACCATCAAGCGGGACAAGGCGATCAAGACCGACCTCGAGAAAGCCGAGACATCGGTCGCCTCCTGCAACGCCTCCCTCCTGACCGAGCCGTGGGAGCTCAAGACCGGGACCGGCGGGCACTACAAGGTCTACACCCCCTTCTGGCGGGCGCTGCGGTCTCAGGTCCATATCGACGTCATCCGCCGCGCGCCGGACGCCCTTCCCGCGCCGTCGCGCTGGCCGGCGTCCGACAGGCTCACGGACTGGGATCTACACCCAAGCAAACCCGACTGGTCCAAGGGCTTCTCAGACTGGACGCCCGGGGAAGCCGGGGCCAGCGAGCGGCTGAGCGACTTCCTGGACGAGAACCTGCGCGACTATGCCGAAGGGCGGGATTTTCCGGCGCGAGAGGCGACCTCCCGCCTCTCTCCCCACCTGCACTTCGGCGAGATCGGCCCTCGCGCCATCTGGCGGGCCGCCCACGCCGCGGCCCATCGCGGAGCCTCGGACAGCCAAGTGGACAAGTTCCTGTCGGAGTTGGGCTGGCGGGAGTTCAACCACGGCCTGCTCTACGCGCGCCCTGATCTGCCGCGGCATCCGTTCAAGCCGGCCTTCGACCATCTGCCCTGGCGGCATGACAAGCACGGCCTGGAAGCCTGGAAGCGCGGCCGCACCGGCTATCCCTTCGTCGACGCCGGCATGCGGGAGCTGTGGGCGACCGGCTACATGGAGAACCGGGTGCGGATGATCACCGCCTCTTTCCTGACCAAGCACCTGCTGATCGACTGGCGCGAGGGCGAGGCGTGGTTCTGGGACACGCTGCTCGACGCCGACATGGCCAACAACGTCAACAACTGGCAGTGGGTCGCCGGCTGCGGGGCCGACGCCTCGCCGTTCTTCCGCATCTTCAACCCCATCGCCCAGGGGCAGAAGTTCGACGCCGACGGCGACTACATCCGTCGCTGGGTTCCAGAGCTGGCCGGCCTGCCCGCCAAGCACATCCACGAGCCCTGGATGGCCCCACAGGCCGTTCTGGACAAGGCGGGGGTGCGATTGGGCGACACCTACCCCAAATGTATCCTTGAGCACGACGCGGCCCGCCGCCGAGCGCTCGACGCCTACCAGGCGGTGAAGGCCGACGCCAATTCGCCGCAGTTGAACGATTGATGGTAAGCTTGTCGCACGGAGGAAACGCATGACTGACATGCCGCTCGATCTTCCGAGGCTTAAGGAAGATCCCGACCTCAAGCTGGCCCCAGCGGTCTTCCGCACGCTGGTTCGCGTCTGCGCCGAAAATTGGCTCTACGGCGCGGTGACCTTCATCCTGCCCTCCGGCCGCGCCATCCCGATCAAGGGCTCCAAACCCGGCCCGAACGGCATCCTGAAGATTCGCGACTACCGCTTCGTCGGCCGGGTGTTTCGCGCCGGGGACATCGGTTTCGCCGAGGGCTACATGGCCGGCGAGTGGGAGACCCCCGACCTCGCCGACCTGCTGACGGCGTTCACCCTCAACTTCGATCGCATCAAGGCCCTGGTCGACGGCAATCCGCTGATGCGGGCCGTGAACTTCATCGGTCACCTGTTGCACGCCAACACCCGCAAGGGGTCGGCCAAGAACATCCACGCCCACTACGACCTGGGCAACGCCTTCTATTCGCGGTGGCTCGACCCCTCGATGACCTATTCGTCGGCCAAGTTCGATCCGGCGCACCCGTCGCTCGAAGACGGCCAGCATGAGAAGTACGCCGCCCTCGCCAAGACCATGGCCCTGTCGCCCGGCCAGAGGGTGCTTGAGATCGGCTGCGGCTGGGGCGGCTTCGCCGAGTTCGCCGCCAAGGAACGCGGCGCCCACGTCACGGGCATCACCATCTCGCGCGAGCAGTACGACTTCGCCCGCAAGCGCATCTTCGAGGCGGGCCTGGCCGAGCGCGCCGACATCAAGCTGATCGACTATCGCGACGTGGACGGGCAGTTCGACCGCGTGGCCTCCATCGAGATGTTCGAGGCCGTGGGCAAGTCCTACTGGCCGACCTATTTCCGCAAGGTCCACGACGTGCTGTCGCCCGGCGGCCTGGCGGCGCTGCAGATCATCACCATCCGCGACGAACTGTTCAGCCACTACCGCAGCCGCGCCGACTTCATTCAGAAGTACATCTTCCCCGGCGGCATGCTGCCCAGCGAGGCGCGGCTGGACGAGGAGACAGCCAAGGCCGGCCTCCGGCGGCAAAGCCTGGTGCGCTTCGGCCAGGACTATGCCGACACCCTGGCCGAATGGGCCCGGCGCTTCGAGGCCGCCTGGGCCGACATCAAGCCCCTGGGCTTCGACGAGCGGTTCCGCCGGCTGTGGAAGTTCTACCTGGCCTATTGCGAGGCGGGCTTCCGGACAGAGCGGACCAACGTCATCCAGCTGGGTCTCGCGCGGTCCTGAGTGAGGCCTGATTAGAGACGCTGAAGGCGCGCCGCGCGGCTTCAGAAAAGCTGCCCTTGCATCACCGGGTCCCGTGACGATTTACGGGCAGCCCGTTTTCCAGCCCTCGTGAAGGCTTCGCATGACCGTCCAGACCAGCGTCCTCGACGCCATCGGCGATACGCCCCTGATCCGTCTCAAGCGGGCCAGCGACGCCACCGGCTGCGAGATCCTGGGCAAGGCCGAGTTCATGAACCCCGGCCAGTCGGTGAAGGACCGCGCGGCCCTGCAGATCATCCGCGACGCCGAGGCCAAGGGCCTGATCCGTCCGGGCGGCCGCATCGTCGAAGGCACCGCCGGCAACACGGGGATCGGCCTGGCCATGGTTGCCTCGGCGCTCGGCTACAAGGCGACCATCGTCATCCCCCGCACCCAGAGCCAGGAGAAGAAGGACGCCATCCGCCTGCTCGGCGCCGAGCTGGTCGAGGTGGACGCCGTCCCCTATTCCAACCCCGACAACTATGTCCGCTATTCCGGCCGCCTGGCGGAGGATCTGGCCCGCACGGAGCCCAGCGGCGCCATCTGGGCCAACCAGTTCGACAACGTCGCCAATCGCCAGGCGCACTACCTGACGACGGGTCCGGAAATCTTCGACCAAACAAGAGGTAAGGTCGACGCCTTCATCTGCGCCGTCGGCTCCGGCGGCACCTTGGCCGGGGTCGCCGAAGCGCTGAGAGAGCGCAAGCCCGGCGTCCAGATCGGCCTAGCCGACCCGCACGGCGCGGCGCTCTACAACTGGTACGCCCACGGCGAGCTGAAGTCGGAAGGGAATTCGATCAGCGAGGGGATCGGCCAGGGGCGCGTCACCGCCAACCTCGAGGGCCTGAAGATCGACAGCCCCTATCGCATCTCCGACCAGGAGATGCTCGAGGTGCTCTACGACCTCGTCCAGTACGAGGGCCTGTGCATGGGCGGCTCCACCGGCATCAACGTGGCCGGGGCCATCCGCATGGCTGGCGACCTGGGGCCGGGCCACACCATCGTGACCGTTTTGTGCGACCACGGATCACGCTATCAGAGCAAGCTGTTCAATCCGGCGTTCCTGGCCGAGCGTGGCCTGCCGACGCCGCCCTGGCTTGCCTGAGGTTCCCATGTCGAATGATCCGCTCGTCTCCACCGCCTGGCTGCACGAGCGTCTTTCGGCTCCGGACGTAAAGGTCGTCGACGCCAGCTGGTACATGCCGGCCGAGGCCCGCGACCCGAAACGCGAATACGCGCAGGCCCACATTCCCGGCGCGGTATTCTTCGACATCGACACGATCGCTGACACGGCCAGCGACCTGCCGCACATGCTGCCCTCCCCGACCGAGTTCGCCGCGTCAGTGGGCGCCCTGGGCCTGGGCGACGGATCGACCATCGTCGTCTATGACGGGGGCGGCTTCCGCGCCGCCCGCACCTGGTGGGCCTTCCGCGCCATGGGCCATGACAAGGTCTTCGTGCTCGACGGCGGCCTGGCCAAGTGGACCGCCGAGGGCCGCCCGGTGGACGACCTGACGCCCGCGCCGCAACCGCAACCCTTCACCCCGCGCCTCACCGCCGACCTCATCCGGGACAAGGACCAGGTGCGTGACGCCGTCGACACCGGCAGCGAGCAATTGGTCGACGCCCGCCCCGCCGCCCGCTTCACCGGCGAGGCGCCGGAGCCCCGCGCGGGTCTGCGCGGCGGCCACATGCCCGGCGCCCGCAGCGTGCCCGCCTCGGCAGTCATCGCATCCGACGGCACGCTGCTCCCGACGGACAAGCTGAAGGCCGTGTTCGAGAACGCCGGCGTCGATCTGACCCGGCCGATCGTCACCACCTGCGGCTCTGGCGTGACGGCTTCGATCCTGGCCCTTGCCCTGCATCGCCTCGGCCTGCTCGACGTGGCGGTCTACGACGGCTCCTGGACTGAATGGGGCGGTCTGCCCGACGCGCCCGTGGTCACCGGCCCGGCCTGATGGACGGCTACGTGATCCGCCCGGCGAGGTCGGCGGACCTTGCGATCCTGCAGCAGATCGAGGTTTCAGCCGGCGAGCCCTTCCGCGAGACCGATCTGGCTTGGGTCGCCGATGATCCGCCGCCGAGCCTGGACGACCTCCAGGCTCATCTGGGTCACGACGCCCTGTGGGTGATCACCCGGGATGATCGCCCCGTCGGCTATCTGGCCGGCGAGGTTCATGGCGATCTGGCGGTGATCCATCAGGTGTCGATCCACCTCGACCACCATCGCCGGGGCCTGGGCGCGAAGCTGATCGAGACCGCCATCAGCGCGGCCCGGCATGCGGGCGCGAACGCCATGGGCTTGACCACCTATCGCGATATCCCCTGGAACGGGCCGTATTACGCCCGTCTTGGATTCATCGAGGTCACGGGCGCGGATATTCCGTCGACGCTACAGACCATGCGCGACCAGGAAACCGCCGCCGGCCACGATCCGGCGCTGCGCAGCGTCATGGTCCGCCGGCTCTAGGCTATCCCCTCGCCCCCTTCGGGGGAGAGGGTAAGGGTGAGGGGGCGCTGAGGTTCAACGGGCAAGGCGATGCAAGCGGAACTGCCGCATGCCCGTCACCCCCCCTTCCCACAGGCGGGGAGAGGCGAAGACTTATCCGCCCCGCTCATCCCTCCCGTACTCTTCCCCCGTCTCCGCCACACGGAAGGGCGCTCGGCCAGCGCCGGCCGTGGCGGGGATGTGATCGAGCGGGAAGCGCTTCGGCGGGCGAGCCTCATTGGCCCTGTCGGATGTCGCAGGCGTGGAACCCCGGCGTCCGCGCGGTCCGGGACCTCCTCGCTGGAGGAGGCCCGCCCGTCAGGGCCTTTGCTCGGAGATCTGTAGTCCTCTGAGGAGCCCCCAGACACGATCGCGCGGAGCGGAACGACCTGCGTCGAACCTGGCACTCCAAAGTCCCATCGCCTGACGCAGGTCAGGCCGCTCCGCCGCCCTTCCAACCTTTCGGGATTCTCCCGGGGGGACGATGAATCACGCCCCCCTTTTCCATCGAGGGAGAAGGAGGGAGTTAGACGCCCGCTCTAGCGGAACGGGGCGGCGTACAGCAGTCCTGGCTGCGGCGCGTTCCACAGCGCGTTCAGGCCCCGCTCCAGCCGCAGCGGCAAGTCCGTGCCGACGTTGCGGCGGAACACCTCGCCATAGTTGCCGACAGCCTGGATGGCGCGGAAGGCGAAGGCGTCGTCCAGCCCGACCTTGCCGCCATAGCCCGCCTCGACACCCAGTAGGCGGCGAACTTCCGGCACGGCGGAATCCTCGGCCAGTTCGCCGACGTTCTTGGAGGTCACGCCCAGTTCTTCCGCCAGGATCAGGGCGTTCAGGGTCCAGCGCACCAGATCGGTCCAGGCCGGATCGTTCTGCCGCACCGCCAGGGCCAGGGGCTCCTTGGAGATCACGTCCGGCAGGATCACGTGCTGGGACGGATTGCTGGCCACCGACCGCGCCGACGCCAGGGCCGAAATGTCGGCGCTCAGCACGTCGCAGCCCTCGGTCTGGTAGATCTCGCGCGCCTTCTCGTTCGAGGTGGCGGGCACCGCCGTATAGGTCAGGCCGTTGGCGCGGAAATAGTCCGCGAGGTTGTTCTGGCTGGTCGAGCCGGACTGCACGCAGACCCGCGCGCCGTTCAATTCCAGCGCGCTTTGCAGGTTCAGGGATTTGCGGGCGAGAAAGCCTTGGCCGTCGTAGTAGGCGACGCCCGCGAAATCGACACCCTCGCCGGCGTCCCGGCTATAGGTCCAGCTGGTGCTGCGGGTCAGCAGGTCGATCTTGCCAGTGCGCAGAAGCTCGATGCGGTTGTCGGCCGTGACCGGCACGAAGTTGACCGCATTGCCGTCGCCGATCGCCGCCGCGGCCACCGCGCGGCACAGGTCGACCGAGAAGCCGCGCCAGACGCCGCGATTGTCCTTGAAGGAAAAGCCGGAAAGCTCCTGATCGACGCCGCAGTTCAGGCGGCCCCGCGCCACGACCGCGCGCAGGGTTTCGCTCTTGGCGGCGAGGTCTGAGGAGACCGGCAACTCCTTGCCCGGTCCCGGCGCCGGCGTCTTCGCCGCTCGCTCGCAGGCGCCCGCTGTCAGGGCCAGCAGCATCGAGACGACGACTACGCGGTGGGACACGAAACTGCTCCTTCGTCCTTGACCGGCAAGGCGATATGACGCCTCGCTGTTTCAAGTTTGTATGGCCGAGTACGTCAACCCAAATGGATGAAGAAACCCGTCTGATCCGCGCCGGCGCCAAAATTGGCGACCTTGCCCGCACCGTGAACCCGCCCGTTCAGCGTGGCTCGACGGTGCTGATGCCCGACGCGGCTTCGCTCTATGACGACGGACAGAAGACCTACGGCCTCGAAGGCTTCGCCTCGCACGACGCCCTGGTCGAAGGCCTGTGCGCTTTGGAAGGCGCCCGTGACGTCCAGCTTTATCCCTCTGGCCTGGCGGCGGTCACCGCGCCGCTGATGGCGCTGCTGAAAGCTGGTGACGACATCCTGGTGGTCGACAGCGTCTACAAGCCCACCCGCCGCTTCGCCGGCGATCAGCTGGCCCGCTTCGGCGTCACCACCCGCTACTATGACCCTGGCTTGACCGCCGACGCGCTCATGGCCCTGGTCCAGCCGCGGACCCGCTTGATCCTGCTTGAGGCTCCCGGCTCCCTGACCTTCGAGATGCAGGACATTTCAGCCATCGCGGCGGCCGCCAAGGCGCGCGGCGTCCTGACCATGATCGACAACACCTGGGCCGCCGGCCTGCTGTTCAAGCCGCTGGCCCATGGCGTCGACATCAGCGTCCAGGCCCTGACCAAGTACATCGGCGGTCATTCGGACCTGCTGATGGGCTCCGCAGCCACCGTGGATCCAGAACTCGGCCGCCTGCTGAAGGCCGGCTTCACCAACGCCGGCTGGGGCGTCTCGGCCGACGACGCCTATCTGGCGGTGCGCGGCTTGCGCACCCTCAAGACCCGTCTCGACCGCCATGGCCACAGCGGCCTGGTGGTCGCCCACTGGCTTGAACGCCAGCCGGAGGTGCTGCGCGTCCTGCATCCGGGGCTGGAAAGCGATCCTGGCCACGCCTTGTGGAAGCGCGACTTCACCGGCGCCTGCGGTCTGTTCGGCGCGGTCCTGCGCCCCTCGTCCAACAAGGCTGTGCTGGCGTTCCTCGATGCGCTGGAACTGTTCGGCCTCGGCTTCTCCTGGGGCGGATACGAGAGCCTGGCGATCCATTGTGATCCGCAGGTCCGCTCCAGCCGCCCGAACCTGGAGCTCGGCGGGCCGCTCATTCGCCTGCACGTCGGCCTCGAAGGACCGGACGACCTGATCGCCGATCTGCGTCAGGCTCTGGACGTCTACGCCGCCAGCTTCTGAAGCGCGGCGCATGCGCGCACCCGTAGCTCTACGGGATGCGCGTAAACCTTATCACGACGATCTTGCGGTACAGGGACCGTCACTCATCGGGCGAACACCCGCATCCGAGGACGCCTCTTGGCCACTTACAGTATCAACACAAGAAACGCCGAGACCGCGTTCAAGAACGCCCTGCGCGTCAACACCCTGACGCTGGAGCTGCAGAAGACCGCGGCCCTGGTCACCACGGCGGTCGCCATCGACGGCTGGACCCCGCGTCAGGTCGCCTGGCAGATGTTCGACGTGACCAAGGACACCACCTCGGTCGCCCTGGGCGCCTATCAGTTTTACACGGGCCTGACCCCGACCGGCCCCGGCCTGGATTGGCTGGTCAACTCGTCAGCCAATCTGACCGACCTGAACGACGGCTATTATCGCCGCTTCAGCCTCGAGAACCGCTACATCAACTTCTCGGCCAACCTCGGCCTGGCTGGCGAAGGCCGCGACTTCTTCTTCGCCAACTACAAGCACCTCACCTTCGCCCAGGCGGTGGAGAAGGCCTACGACGTCATCATCGGCTTCCAGTACGCGTCGAGCGCGGGGATCGAGCCGGGCGACGCCATCAACGACATCATCTCGCGCCAGGCCTATTTCCTGGACTTCGCGGCGCAGCGCATGCCGACCCATGATCGTGATCTGGCCGCCAAGGCCGCCATGGTCGGCTACATCATGGCCGAAGCCATCAAGGCGGAGGTGGGCGTCTACGCCCGCTCCATCGAGAACTTCTATCTCGACATCGCCGACGGCACGGCGGAGCATCACGTCAACCTGATCGCGGTGTACGGGCCTGATTCCCGCATCGACGACATGGGTTGGGGCTAAGGGACTTTAGGGGGACGAAGATCGTGGCCGTCGCCTACGTCCGCACCCGATCCGTCGTCCCCGCCCTGGCCGGGCTGGCCGCCCTCTGTGGGATCGCTGGCTGCACCTACATCTCGCCGCCCCAGACCCTGGCTGAATCCGTCGCCGCTGATCCGATGCTTCGGGGACGCCTGGGCGACGGGCCGCGCCTGCGCCGCCTGACGGACGAGGACTTCATCGGCCGCCCCATGGACAGCGCCATCCTGCGCCAGGTCCGCACCGCCATGTCCGGCGGCGAGCGCGAGTGCCTGGCCCAGGCCGTCTATTACGAGGCGCGCGGTGAGAGCGAGGCCGGACAGGCCGCCATCGCCGCCGTGGTCATGAACCGCGTGCGCAGTCCACGCTATCCCAAGTCGGTCTGCGAAGTGGTCTTCCAGGGCGCGCCGCGCCGAGGCTGTCAGTTCAGCTTCGCCTGCAACGGGGCCATGCTGGCCTCGCCTCCGCACGGCGCCGCCTGGCGCAAGGCGCGCAAGGTCGCCGACGCCGTCATGGCCGGCGAAGCGGGGCATGAAGTCCGCGGCGCTCTCAGCTTCCACGCCGACTATGTCAGCCCGTCCTGGGCCGCCGTCCTGCCCCGCATCACCCAGATCGGCCGCCACACCTTCTATGGCGCGGCCAGGAAGATGAAGGTCGTCCAGACCATGCCCGAGGCGACGCAAAGCCCGCCGATCGAATAAGGCCGGCGGATTTGATTGGCATCGCTCCTTGAGCCTGCAAGGTTGTTCGGCGTTGAACCAACACCTTCCGCAGCAAGGCGTGCTTCATGTTCAGTCTGATATCCGCCGCCTCGGCGCTCCTCCTGGGGGCGACCTCGCCGGCGTCGGAATGGAACGGGACCTATACATATACACATGATGGCGGCCGCACGGCCGGGGGCTCGCCCATCCTGGTCACCTGGCGGCTGACCCTGAAGGATGGCGCCTGCGCGTTCGCGGGAGACGGTTTCCAGACCCAGGAGGCCTTCAGCTGCACCCTCAGCCCCTCCCCTCAAGGCCTTGAGGTACGCTTCCTCAGCTACCCGCCGCCGTCCGCGGGCAATCGCTTCGGGGTCGAGGTCTACAAGCCCGGAACCTCGCTCTTCATCCTGTCGAAAACGGACGGCAAACTGCTGACCCGCTGGACCGGCTTTGTCCCCGACGAGGGCGTGACGCGCTCGCCGGCTCCGTATTTCCAAAAGGTGCGCTGATGCCGATCTCCAAAACCTGGCTGGCGCTCGCGGCCGTTGCCGGCGTCGTGGCGCTTGGGGCCGTCGCCTATGAACAGGCCCGGCCAAAGGTGCACCCGATCAAGGAGGCTGACGCGCTCAAATACGCGCTCAACTCCACAGATCACGTACCGGAACTCGTCTCGCCCGAAGCCGCCACAGATGATCGCGCCGACACGCGCGCCGACCTCTTTGGCCGCGCGCAGGTCATCGATGGCGACACGCTGAAGATCAATGGCGTGGAGGCGGACCTGTGGACCATCGAGGCCCCTGAGCTGGCGCAGACCTGCGAGGACAAGAACGGCAAGGCCTGGGCCTGCGGCGAGGCCTCCCGTGCGCATCTGGAAAAGCTGATCGGCGGCCGTCAGGTCGCCTGCCGCCCCGAAGGACCGCCGCCGACCAACGGGCGGTGGCTTGGCGTCTGCTACGTGTCCGACACGCCCTGTCAGGGCGATACCGGCCATTGCGAGTCGGACCTGGGATCCTTGAACCTGGCGCAGGTGACGAACGGCTGGGCCGCCGATTTCGAGGGTCAGTACGCCGACAACGAGAACGACGCCCAGGAGGCCAGGCTTGGCGTCTGGGCGGGCCGCTTCGAGACGCCCAGCGAGCGGCGCTCGCGTGAGGCCCAAGTCCAGGCTGAGCCTCAGGACGCTGGAACGTAAGTCAGTCGGATCACGTCGTCGCCCATCGGATCGCTGCCGGTAAGCCGCAGCGGCGGTCGCGGGCCGGCGAAGTATGGCGTGCCCCGCCCCAGAACCACGGGATGCAGATAGATCCGGTACTCATCGATCAGGCCGAGGTCAGTGAGGCTTCGCGCCAGGTCCGGACCGGCGACCTCGATCTCCCCCTCGCGCTCGGCCTTCAGCGTACGGATCGCGGTCTCCAGATCGCCGTCGACTAGCGTGGCGTTGGGACCGACGGAGGTCAGCGAGCGTGAAACCACCCATTTGTGCTGGCTGCGCCACGCGGTCGCGAAGGCGCGCCGATCCGCATCCCACTCAGGATGATCCTCATCCCAGTAGCTCATGATCTCGTAGATCTTGCGGCCGTAGAGGCTGCCGACCTGCCCCTGGGCTTCCTTGATGAAGTGGCGAAAGAGCCCAACGCTGGGCGCGAACGCCATGTGGTCGACATAGCCGTCCAGGGACTGGTTCATTCCAAAGACGAGCTTGGCCATATCCGCTTCCCTTACAGACGCGTTCGCGCGGCCGTGGCGCCCCCGGCAGGATTCGAACCTGCGACCGTCTGCTTAGAAGGCAGATGCTCTATCCAGCTGAGCTACGGGAGCGAAGCCGCGCGCTTGAGGATGCGGGCGCAGCGCCGGCGCATCCAGAAAAATCAGTGCGTCCAGGGGAACTTGCGGTTGGTCGCGAAATTGTCGGCGTAGGCCTTGATGATGCGCTTGGGCGTCTTCGGCTCGATCAGCTGGAACGGCAGGCCGTGCTTCTGAGCATAGGCCACGGCCTCATCGCGGTTCTCGAACTTCAGGCGCACCTGGCCGTCCATGTCGGTCGACTGCGTCCAGCCCATCAGCGGGTCAGCCTTGCGGGCCGAGGCCGGGGCGAACTCCAGCACCCAATCCTTGGTCTTGGCCTTGCCAGACTGCATGGCCGTCTTGGCGGGGCGGAAGATGCGCGCGAGCATTGAACTAGTCTCCGTCTTCCCGATGGTCGGGGCGGCAGGATTCGAACCTGCGACCCTCTGCTCCCAAAACAGATGCGCTACCAGGCTGCGCCACACCCCGACATCGGTGGGCGCGTTCTTGCCACGCACATCGCTGCGCCGCAAACGAAACGCCTGCTTGGACGTGGAAAAGTTCAAATGCGTGGAACGCGCGGCGGGCGTGATCGCCCGCCGCGCGTCCAGGTCAGGCGTAGCCCGAACCCTCGATCTCGGCGACCACGAGACCCTTGGGGCCCTCGGCGAACCGGACCATGACGTCGTCGCCGGGCTGGAGATCCTCCAACCCGCTGCGGCGCAGGGTCTCGATATGCACGAAGATGTCGCCCGGCTCACCGTCTCGGACGACGAAACCATAGCCCTTGGTGCGGTTGAACCACTTCACCTTGGCCCGCTCCAGCGGACCACGCGGGCCGGCCGGACGACGCGGCGGCGGGGACGAAAAGCCCCCGCTGCGACCGCGGTCATAACCGTCTCCACGATCCCGACGGAACCCACCCCCGTGGCCCTCAGAATCGTCGAAAGCCCTGCGCGGACGCTCCTGGACCGGGGCGGCGGTGCTTTCATCGAGATCGACGACCTCGGACACCTGCCAGCCCTTGGGCCGCTTGATCACGTCACAGACGATCATCGAGCCTTCCGGCGCCGCCTCACGTCCGCTGTTGCGCAATGAAGTGATGTGCAAAAGCACGTCGCGCAGACCGGTTTGGCCGGGGTCATCGGGAACGATGAAACCGTATCCCTTGCCTGCGTCGAACCACTTGATCTTCCCGCTGATGCGCACCGCTTCTTCGTGCGCGCCAGCCCCCTCGAAATCAAAACCAGACATTCGCCCCTCTGGCCTGTCCCCAAAGCCCTCCTTGGACAGGCGCGCAGGGAAACAGTGTTATCGACGGCGGGCGACCGTCAACCAGATTTGGCGCAATTACGCCTTAATGTTTCGAAGACGTGACATTTCGACGCGAAAATCTCGCGGCGCTGTCAGAGGCCTCGTGGCAGTCCCTAGGGGAATCGAACCCCTCTTCCCAGATTGAAAATCTGGTGTCCTAACCGATAGACGAAGGGACCGCGGCGAGGAGCCGGGGATATAGCCGCCTCATTTTTGGGGCGCAACCCCTTAATCCAGAAAATTCAGGCGGTCCGGATACGGGGATCGTAGGCGTCCTCGATCTCCAGCTGGACCCCCTCGCGGCCCATATAGTCATCGGGCTTCAGGCGTCCGGCCACATGCAGAGAACCTTCGCCGGAAAGCAGCCGGCGGCCCAGATCCGTCTCCTCGCAACGCCAGGCCACGGCCTTCAGCTTGGCGCCGTTGGCGTCCACCAGGGTGCAGCGCAGGTGCCCGCCGCGCATGGCCATGGGCCGATCGACGCGGACACCCGACAAGGCGAACATCGGCTCGGGATTGCCCGGCCCGAACGGGGCCAAAGCCTGAAACTCGTTGAGCAGAGCGCGGTCCGCAGCGCCGGGCCGGATCAGGGCGTCGATGTCCAACGGCTCGTCGCCAGCCGCTTCGCGCTCCACCGCCAGCTTCTCTTCCAGGAACGCCCGCAGCTCTGGGATCAGGGCCGGCCGCATGGTCAGGCCGGCCGCCATGGCGTGCCCGCCACCCGCCATCAGCAGGCCGGCCTCATAGGCGCCCTGGATCGCCTTGCCCAGGTTCATGCCGCTCTGCGAACGGCCGGAGCCCTTGCCGACATCGGCGGCGCGATCGACGCCGATCACCACGACCGGCTTACGGTAACGCTCCCGCAGCCGTCCGGCCACGATGCCGATGACGCCGGGATGCCAGTCGTCGCCCGCCACCACGATCACCGGCGCTTCGGGATCGAAGTTGCTGTCGCGTTCGATGACCAGCACCGCCTGGTCGATGACCTCGCGCTCCACGTCCTTGCGCTCGGCGTTCAGGGCGTCGAGTTCGGCGGCCAGGGCGGCGGCCTCGACCGGATCGTCGGTGGACAGCAGGCGCGTGCCCAGGTCTGAGCGGCCGATGCGCCCCCCGGCATTGATGCGCGGCCCCAGGATGAAGCCGGCATGGAAGGTCGTCGCCGGCCCCGTGCCCTTGGCCACGTCCAGCAGGGCCTTCAGCCCGGGATTTGCCCAGCCGGACATCACCTTGAGGCCCTGGGCCGTCAGGGCGCGGTTGAAGCCGACCAGCTGCGTCACGTCGCAGACGGCGCCCAGGGCGGCCAGGTCCAGCCATTGGCGGATGTCGGGCTCGGCCCGGTCGGCGAACAGGCCGCGCTTGCGGGCTTCGCGGTTCAGGGCGGCCAGCAGGACGAAGGTCACCCCCGCCGCCGCCAGCACCCCTTGCCCCGACACGCAGCCCGGCCGGTTCGGATTGACCACGGCGGCGGCCTTGGGCGGGTCGTCGCGCATCAGGTGGTGGTCGATCACCACCACCTCCAGCCCGATCTCGGCCGCGTAGTTGATGGCGTCATAGGCCGCCGCGCCGCAATCGACGGTGACGACGAGATCGGCCCCCTCCTCCCGCAGACGGCGGAAGGCGGCGGGGCTGGGGCCGTAGCCCTCCTTCATGCGGTCGGGAACATAGATCGCCAGTTCCCGCCCCATGGCCCGGAACCAGCGGACCAGCTGGGCGGCGCTGCTGGCGCCGTCCACGTCATAGTCGGCGAACACCACGGTGCGCCGACCATCCACCACGGCGTCGATCAGGATCTCCGCCGCCCGATCCATGTCGGTGAAGCAGGACGGATCGGGAAACAGCGCCTTCAGGGTCGGCGACAGGAAGCTGTCGAGGGTGTCGATCCCCACGCCCCGCGCGGCGATGGCCCGCGCCAGCGGCTCCGACAGCCCCATCTTCAGTTGATGCGAGCGTGCGGCGGCGGCGTCCGCCGGCCGCTCACGCCAGATGCGCCCGGTCAGCGACCGGGTGACGCCGAGAAAGGCGTCCATGGCCGGCTCGATGGTCTCAGCCGGCTCACCCATGGCGAAGACCGCCCTGTCCGCAAGGAATCATCCGGACAAGATAGGCCCGCATCGCCGGTAAGTAGAGAGCGTCGAAAGAGCTCAGGCTTTGCGTCGTAGGCGCACTTCACGCACTTCGCCGGTGGCGGAATCCATCACCAGCGTATGGGTGTGAACCATGCCGTCCTTGAACACGACGCCGTCGAGCAGCGCTCCCGGCGTCACGCCCGTGGCGGCGAAGATGGCGTCGGCGCGGACGATCTCGTGCAGGTCGTACTTCTTCTCCAGGTCGGTGATGCCCCAGCGCGCGGCGCGGGCGCGCTCGTCGGCGTTGCGGAACATCAGGCGCCCCTGGAACTGGCCGCCCACGCACTTCAGCGCCGCGCAGGCTAGAACGCCTTCCGGGGCGCCGCCCTGACCGATGTACAGATCGACGCCGGTGGCCGGATCGGCGGTGTTGATCACCCCCGCCACGTCGCCGTCGGTGATCAGATAGACCCGCGCGCCGACGCCGCGAACGCTGGCGATGATCTCGGCGTGACGCGGGCGGTCCAGGACGCAGACGGTGATCTGGGTCGGATCGACGCCCTTGGCCTTGGCCACGGCTTTGACGTTGTCGGCGGGCGAGGCGTCCAGATCGATGACCCCGGCCGGCAGGCCCGGACCGCAGGCGATCTTGTCCATATAGGTATCGGGCGCGTTCAGCAGCGTGCCCTTGGGCGCCCAGGCCATCACAGCCAGGGCGTTCGGCATGGCCTTGGCGGCCAGGGTTGTGCCTTCCAGCGGATCAAGGGCGATATCGATCGCCGCGCCGCCGCGTCCCACCTTCTCGCCGATATAGAGCATCGGCGCCTCGTCGCGCTCGCCCTCGCCGATCACGATCTCGCCGTCGATGTTCAGTTCGTTCAGCGCATTGCGCATGGCGTCGACGGCGGCCTGGTCGGCCGCCTTCTCGTCGCCGCGGCCAACCATGCCCCAGGACGCGATGGCCGCGGCCTCGGTCACGTGAACCGCATCCAGGACCAGATTGCGATCCAGAGGATTGGAACTCATGAAAAGACGTCTCCTGCCCTGCGTGGGCTGCCTCCGCCTATCCTGGCGGTTATCAGATGCGCGCGATGCGCAAGTGGCGCGGACGCTCTAGCACAGCCGGCAGCCTTTCGATGCGGTTTATCGCTTCCGTAACGGAAGCCTCCGACGCCGCATGGCTGATGAGCACGATCGGAACACCGCCTGCATCCTCAACAGGCTTTTGCAGGAAGCTGTCGATGGATACCCCGCACTCGGCCAGGGTCTCGGAAACCGCGGCGATCACACCCGGCTGATCCTTCACCAGGATGCGCACATAGGCCTTCTCGAAGCGGTGGCTGGCGTCGACGGCGACGAACGGCTCCAGCGTTCCGGCCGGGGCCTGGAACACCGGACGCACCGCGCCGGTCATCACATCGGCGATGTCGGCGGCCACGGCGGCGGCGGTCGGACCAGCGCCGGCGCCGGGCCCCTGCAAGAAGATGCGCCCGATGCGCGAACCTTCCAGGAAAAGAGCGTTCAGCGCGCCGTTGGCCTGCGCCATCGGGTGGCTCAGCGGCGTCAGCGACGGGTGGACCCGCACCGACACGCCCTCCTCGCCCTTCTCCACCGAGGCGATCAGCTTGATGCGGTAACCCAGATCCTTGGCCAGACGGATGTCCAGAAGATCGACCTTGTCGATGCCCTCGATCTCGGCGGCGGCGAAGTTGGGCGCGCAGCCGAAGGCCAGGGCCGCCAGGATGGTGATCTTGTGGCCGGCGTCGAAGCCGCCCACATCCATGGTCGGGTCGGCCTCGGCGTAGCCCAGGCGCTGCGCCTCGGCGAGGACGTCGCCGAAGGTGCGGCCGGCGGCCTCCATCTCGGTCAGGATGTAGTTGCAGGTGCCGTTCAGGATGCCGGCGATGCTCTTCAGCTCTTCGCCGACCAGGGCCTCGCGGACCATCTTCACGGCCGGCACGCCGCCCATGACCGCCGCCTCGAACAGCAGCGGGACATTGTTGGCCTCCGCCAGGGCGGCCAGCTCCGCGCCATGCTCGGCGATCAGGGCCTTGTTGGCGGTGACGACGGGCTTGCCGGCCTTCAGCGCCGTCTCGACCGCCGCCTTGGCCGGGCCGTCGGAGCCGCCGACCAGCTCGACAAAGACGTCGATGTCGGACGAACCCGCCAGGGCAACCGGATCGTCGAACCAGGTCAGGCTGGAGATGTCGACCGGGCGCGGACGGGTGCGCGAACGCGCCGACACCGCCGTCACCACGGCCTTGCCGCCAGCCGGAGCGTAGCCCGGCTTGTCGTTCAGGAATTGCAGCAGGCCCGCGCCCACGGTGCCCAGGCCCGCGACGCCAACGCGCCAGGTCTTGTCAGTCATACTCGTTCCCCAGGCTTATTGGGCGGCCATGGCGTTGTGCGCCCGGCCCAGGATTTCGTCGGAGTTCCCGAGGAACTTCTTCACGTTGCGCGCGGCTTGACGGATGCGGTGCTCGTTCTCGACGAGACCGATGCGCACATAGCCCTCGCCGTATTCACCGAAGCCGACGCCGGGAGCCACGGCGACGCCGGCCTCCTCGATCAGCAGCTTGGAGAACAGCATCGAGCCGGCTTCGCGATACTGCTCGGGGATCTTGGCCCAGGCGAACATCGAGGCCGGCGGGCTCGGAATATCCCAGCCCGCGCGCTTCATCGACGAAACGAGCGTGTCGCGGCGGCTCTTATAGATCGCGCGGATCTCGTCGACGCAGTCCTGCGGGCCGTTCAGCGCCGCGGCCGCCGCCACCTGGATCGGCGTGAACGCGCCATAGTCCAGATACGACTTCACCCGCGCCAGCGCCGCGCAGATGCGGGCGTTGCCGACCACCATGCCGACGCGCCAGCCGGCCATGGCGTAGGTCTTGGACAGGCTGTTGACCTCGACCGCGATGTCCTTGGCGCCATCGACCTGCAGCACCGACGGCGGCGGGTTGTTGTCGAAATAGATCTCGCCATAGGCCACGTCGGAGATCACGAGCAGGTCGTGCTTCTTCGCCAGGGCGACGGCGTCCTTGTAGAAGTCCAAATCCACCCACTGGGCCGTCGGGTTCGACGGGTAGGACAGGATCAGGACGCTGGGCGGCGGCGCGGAATGCTTCACCGCGCGGCTGACGCCCGCCAGGTACTCCTCCGGCGACAGGGCCGGCACATGGCGGATCACCCCGCCGGCCATGATGAAGCCGAAGGCGTGGATCGGATAGGCCGGGTTCGGGCAGATGATCACGTCGCCCGGGGCCGTCAGGGCGTTGGCCAGGTTCGCGAAGCCTTCCTTGGAGCCGAGAGTCGCGATGACCTCCGTGCTCGGATCCAGCTTCACCCCGAAGCGGCGGCCGTAATAGTTGGCCATGGCCTTGCGCAGGCCCGGAATGCCCTTGGACGCCGAATAGCGGCCGGCCTTGGGATCGGTGGTCGTCTCGACCAGCTTGTCGACGATGTGACGCGGCGTCGGCATGTCGGGATTGCCCATGCCGAAGTCGATAATGTCGGTGCCTTCGGCGCGCAGGCGCGCCTTGATCTTGTTTACCTCCTCGAACACGTACGGCGGAAGGCGGCGGATACGGTGGAAATCGGTCGTCATGAAGAGCTCAATGCGCCATCCGGGCGCGGCGGGAGCGAAAGTCGCGCATGGATAGACCCCCAGCGGGGCCTAGCCAAGCAGGTTGCGAGAAGATTTTGCCTCCGCCGAAGCGCTGAGGGTCAGCGCGGGGACGGAGGCGGTGTAGCTCGCTCGCGTGCTGCGCGCACAAAGGCCGCCGTATCGGCGGGCGTGGTGACGGCCGGCGGCGGGGTCGCGGCGCGGCGACCCGAGGCGGCGTAGCTCTCGGTCTCCTTCAGGGTGAAGGTTTCCGGCCCGGTTTCGGCGGTGACCCGACGGCCGGCGGCTTCTGAATTCTGGACGGCGGCACGCCATTCGCCCGCACCACGGACGTCGGTCGGCGCCTTGGGGATATCGGCGACGTTGGGATACTCGCCCGGCTCGGCGGCGACGCGCGCGGCTTCCTGCGCCAGGGGCGAGGAAGCGCTCGTGACCTTCGGCATGGCGCAGCCAGAAACCATCGCCAGAACCGCGATGCCCGCGGCCCCTCGAATCGTCTGGTCAAAAATCCGCTTTGTGGCGTTCATATCGTCTTCGCTCTTATGCGATGATCGTAACGAACGAAAGGGCGAGTGCGTTCTGTTGACGCCGGAAAGCACCGCGACGGGAGAGACGACCATGGCCGACGACGCTCCGACGCGCAAAACCGCCAAACCAAAGGCCGCGCCGAAGACGGCCAAGCCCAAGACCCCTCCCAAGGCTCAGGCCGAAGCGCCCAAGGTCGAGGCGCCTAAGGCCGAAATTCCCCCGGTTGGCGAAAACCCGGCCGCCGACTTCTACGCCCTGATGACGCCCGAGCAGCGAAAGGCGATGGAGACCCTATCCCTGAACCTGGCCAAGGCGGCCATGACCGCCCAGGGCGCCATCGCCGAGGCCGCCCTGCGTCAGGCCGACCGCCCAGCCGCCCTCAGCCCCGATCCTTTTCATGTCGCCCCCGCCCTGACCGAGGTCATGGGCCGCCTGGCCGCCCAGCCGGATCGCGTCATGCGGGCCCAGGCCGACCTGTTCACCCAGTATCTGGAGCTGTGGCGCAGCGCCGCCCAGCGCATCGCGGGCGAGCCAGCGCAACCCGTCGTGGCCCCGGCCAAGGGCGACAAGCGCTTCAACGATCCCGACTGGTCCGAGCATCCGATGTTCGACCTGATGAAGCAGTCCTATCTGCTCAGCGCCAACTGGCTGAACAGCCTGGTCTCGGGGGTCGAGGACGTGGACCCCGCCGCCAAGCGCCGGGTCGAGTTCTTCACCAAGATGCTGACCGACGCCTTCTCGCCGTCGAACTTCCTGTTCTCCAACCCGGCCGCCATGCGCGCGGCGGTGGAGACCCAGGGCGAGAGCCTGGTGCGGGGCATGGAGAACTTCGCCGCCGATCTGGAGCGCGGCGGCGGCCAGCTGGCCATCAGCCAGACCGATCTGGAGAAGTTCAAGGTCGGCGTGAACGTCGCCACCGCCCCGGGCAAGGTCGTCTATCAGAACGACATCCTGCAGCTGCTGCAGTTCTCGCCCACGACCGATCAGGTCCACGAGATTCCGCTGCTGATCTTCCCGCCGTGGATCAACAAGTACTACATCCTCGACCTGCGGCCCGAGAACTCGATGATCCGCTGGCTGACGTCCCAGGGCTTCACCGTCTTCGTCGCCTCCTGGGTCAATCCGGACGCCACGCTCGCGGCCAAGACCTTCGAGGACTACATGTTCGAGGGCGTCTATGACGCCACCGCCCAGGCCATGAAGCAGTGCGGCGTCGATCGCATCAACACCGTCGGCTACTGCATCGGCGGCACCCTGCTGGCCTGCGCCCTCGCCCACATGGCGGCCAAGGGCGACAAGCGGATCAATTCGGCCACCTTCTTCGCCGCCCAGGCCGACTTCGCCGAGGCCGGCGACCTGCTGTTGTTCACCGACGAGACCTGGCTGAAGGAGATCGAGGCGCGGATGGACGCCGACGGCGGCTTCCTGTCCAGCCAGTCCATGGCCGACACCTTCAACGCCCTGCGCGGCAACGACCTGATCTGGTCGTTCTTCGTCAGCAACTACCTGCTGGGCAAGGAGCCCAAGCCCTTCGACCTGCTGTTCTGGAACGCCGACCAGACGCGGATGCCCAAGGCCCTGCACCTATTCTACCTGCGCAACTTCTACCAGCGGAACGCCCTGGCGCGCGGCGAGCTGGAGCTGGGCGGCGAGATGCTAGACCTGTCGAAGGTCGAGACGCCGATCTACGTGCAATCCTCCAAGGAGGACCACATCGCCCCGTTCCGCAGCGTCTATCGCGGCGCGCGCTGCTACGGCGGCCCGACCACCTTCACCATGGCCGGCTCGGGTCATATCGCCGGGGTCATCAATCACCCAGACGCCAACAAGTACCAGCACTGGACCAACGCCCACCTGCCCGGCGCCGTGGACGGCTGGATCGCCGAGGCGGAGGAGCACGCCGGCTCCTGGTGGCCGCACTGGGCGGTCTGGCTCAAGGAGCGCTCGGGCAAGCTCATTCCGGCGCGCGATCCGGCGACGGGTCCGCTCGCCCCGCTGGAAGACGCGCCTGGTACATATGTACAGGTGCGGAGTTAAAGGCTTAGAAGTCTCAAAACTCCGTCTTCGCCCGACTTGTTCGGGCGACCCATTCCGTGACAGTCACTGATTGAGCCTTAGATACAGGTCGGCCCAATCAGGGTTCATCTATTCGATTAGATTGATCTTCCAGGCGCGCGGGTACTTCTTGAGCCGTTTCTCGCGTCGGATGACCTCAGTCATACGATCGTGGACCTCGTACCAAACGAGGCGCTTCACGCCGTAGCGCGAGGTGAAGCCGTCCATAAGACTCTCGCGGTGCTCATAGGCTCGTCGCGCGAGATCAGCCTAACGCCTATGTACAGCGTTCCGTTCTTCTGGCTCACCATGATGTAGGTGGCGATAACGCCGTCCCGCGTGACCATGCCTGACAATCTACGGCATGGGTCGCCCGAACAAGTCGGGCGAAGACGGAGAGTGGCGCGCCCCCCCCTACAGCCCCGCGCCTTCGTCCAGGCCGAGCATGATGTTGAGGTTCTGGACCGCCGCGCCGGAAGCGCCCTTGCCCAGGTTGTCGAGCAGGGCCACGAGCCGCGCCTGACCAATGGTGTCGGAGCCGAACACGAAGAGCTTCATGCGGTTGGTGCCGTTCAGGCCCTCGGGGTCGAGGGTCTTCAGGTTCTTGGCCTCGTCCAGCGACGCGACTTCCACGAACCGCTCGCCGGCATAGTGGTCGCTCAGCGCCTTATGGATGGAGGCCAGGCTGGCGGCGCCCGGCAGCAGAGACAGGTGCAGCGGCACCTCGACCAGCATGCCCTGGGCGTAGCGGCCCACGGCCGGGGCGAAGATCGGGCGCGTGAACAGGCCGCCGTGGGTCTGGATTTCCGGCACGTGCTTGTGGCCCATGCCCATGGCGTAGATGCGGTAGGCGTCGTGCGTGTAGTTCTCGGACGAGGCGTCCTCGAAGTCGGCGATCATCGCCTTGCCGCCGCCGGAATAGCCCGACACGGCGTTGATCGAGATCGGATACTCGGCCGGCAGGATATCGGCGCAGACCAGCGGCCGGATCAGGCCGATGGCGCCGGTGGGATAGCAGCCAGGGTTCGACACCCGCTTGGAGGCGGCGATCTTCTTGCGCTGCTCCTTCGACATCTCGGCGAAGCCGTAGGCCCACCCTTCCGCCGTGCGGTAGGCGGTCGAGGCGTCGATGACCTTCACCTCGGGATTGGTGATCAGCGAGACGGCTTCCTTGGCCGCGTCGTCGGGCAGGCACAGGATCACCGCGTCGGCGCTGTTCAGCATCTCGGCGCGCGCGGCCGCGTCCTTGCGGCGCTCCGGATCGATGGAGATCAGCTGGATGTCCGTGCGGCCGACCAGCCGCTCGCGGATCTGGAGGCCGGTGGTGCCGGCTTCGCCGTCGATGAAGACCTTGGGGGCCATGCGCGCCCTCCCCTGTCGTAGAGTTCAGCCCAAAGAGAAAGGGCGCTCCGGTTTCCCGAAGCGCCCCATCCAAACGCGGAGTATCCGCGCGAGTTTTAGCGCTTCGAGAACTGGAAGCTACGGCGGGCCTTGGCCTTGCCGTACTTCTTACGCTCGACGACGCGGCTGTCGCGGGTCAGGAAGCCGTGCGGCTTCAGGACGGCGCGCAGGGCCGGCTCGTAATAGGTCAGAGCCTTGGACAGGCCGTGACGCACGGCGCCGGCCTGGCCCGATAGGCCCGAACCGTTGACCGAGACGATGATGTCGAACTGGCCCAGGCGATCAGCGATCTGCAGGGGCTGGGCGATCATCATGCGCAGCACGGGGCGCGCGAAGTAGATCTCTTGGTCACGGCCGTTGATCGTGATCTTGCCGGTGCCCGGCTTGATCCAGACGCGGGCGACGGCGTTCTTGCGCTTGCCGGTGGCGTAAGCGCGGCCGTACTGGTCGATCTGCGGCTCGGCCGGAGCAGCGGCTTCCGGGTTGCTCGACAGGCTCGCCAGAGCCTCAAAGCCTTGCGTATCGGTCATGGCTTAGTTGCTCCGGGTGTTCTTGGCGTTCAGCGAGGCGAACGCGATCGTTTCGGGGCTTTGCGCCTCGTGCGGGTGTTCACCGGCGTTGTAGATGCGCAGGTGCGTCATCTGCTTGCGAGCCAGCGGGCTTTCCTTCGGCAGCATGCGCTCGACGGCCTTTTCCAGAACGCGTTCCGGGAAACGGCCAGCCAGTTGCTTTCCGGCGGTGATTTCCTTCACGCCGCCCGGGTGACCGGTGTGGCGGTAGTAGATCTTCTGCTCGAGCTTACGGCCCGTGAACTTCACCTTGTCGGCGTTGATGACGACGACGAAGTCGCCGCAGTCAACGTGCGGGGTGTAGTCGGGACGATGCTTGCCGCGAAGACGCATGGCGATGAACGAAGCCAGACGACCGACAACGGCGTCCTGGGCGTCGACCACGATCCACTTCTTCTCGACCTCGGCGGGCTTCAGCGAAGCCGTGGTCTTTTGCATGGGACTGATCCGTAAATAGCTTGAGGCCGAAACCCCGCTAGATGCGGTCCCTCGGCGTGAGGCGCGGCGAATACGCGAGGGTGCGAGGCCTGTCAACAAACTAATCGCACAAAACCCGCCAAACCCTTGCGCCGCAAGGACTTCAGCGATGCGGTATTATAATACCTAATACACTCAGGGAAATCCATGGCGCTGTCATACTCGGCGGCTATAGGCTCAGCTTTAGCAAGCTGGAACACCAGGACCGCCATGACCCTTTCGCGCCGCTCTGTCCTTGCCTCCGCAGCCGGCCTGGCTTTCGCCGGGGTCGCCATGCGGTCGGATGTCTGGGCGGCCGAACAGTCATTGAACCAGGTTGAGGGCTATGGCCCTCTGATCGCCGACCCCAAGGGCGTCTTCGACCTGCCCTCCGGCTTTTCCTATCGGGTGATCTCCCAGGCGGGAGAAGCGATGAACGACGGCTTCCTCGTTCCGGGGAAGTTCGACGGCATGGGCTGCTTCGCGCTCGGCGGCGATCAGGTCGCCCTGGTCCGCAACCACGAACTGAAGCCCGGCGACGTCAACAAGGGCCCCTTCGGCAAGGGCGGCCGGCTGGCCGCGACTTGCGGCGAGGGTAAGGCATACGACCATCTGTCCGATGGACGCCCCCTGCCCGGCGGCGTCACCACCGTCGTTTATGACATGCGCAGCCGCCAGACCGTCAGCCAGCATCTAAGCCTGGTGGGCACCAGCACCAACTGCGCCGGCGGGGTCACGCCGTGGGGCTCGTGGCTGACCTGCGAGGAGAACACCGCCCGCGCCGGCGACGGCGGGACCAAGGACCACGGCTATGTGTTCGAGGTGCCGTCGGCCAGCCGCTGCCTGACCGATCCCAAGCCCCTGACCGCCCTGGGCCGCTTTCGTCACGAGGCTGCCTGCGTCGATCCCCGGACGGGCGTCGTCTATTTGACCGAGGACGAGGACGACAGCCTGTTCTACCGCTTCTTGCCCCTCGACCGCGCCGACCTGTCCAAGGGCGGGCGGCTGCAGGCCCTGGCGCTGCAGGACGCCGGCTTCGACACCCGCAACTGGAAGACCGCCGCCCTGCCCCAGGGCGAATGGCGCAACGTCCGCTGGATCGACATGGATGGCGTCGACAATCCTCACGACGACCTGAAGGACCGCGGCCATGCCGCTGGCGCGGCGGTGTTCGCGCGGGGTGAAGGCGTGTTCTTCGGCAAGGGCGAGCTCTACTTCACCTGCACCTCAGGCGGAACCATCAAGGCCGGCCAGGTCATGCGCTATGTTCCCAGCGAACATGAGGGCCAACCGGGCGAGGCCGA
Source organism: Caulobacter sp. 73W (assembly GCF_041021955.1). Taxonomy (GTDB): domain Bacteria; phylum Pseudomonadota; class Alphaproteobacteria; order Caulobacterales; family Caulobacteraceae; genus Caulobacter. The sequence goes on along the minus strand of NZ_CP158375.1, from coordinate 3,886,681 downwards.
CGCCCCCGGCAAGCTGCAGATCTTCGTCGAAAGCACCGACACCAAGGTCCTAGACTACGCCGACAACCTGGCCGTCGCGCCCTGGGGTCACCTGATCCTGTGCGAGGACCGCTATTCCCTGACCAAGCGCAACCACCTCAAGGGCCTCACCCCCGACGGCAAGGCCTATGTGATTGGTCGCAACGTCTATGACGGCAACGCGGAGCTTGCCGGCGCCTGCTTCTCGCCCGACGGCCAGACCCTGTTCGTGAACATCTACTCGCCCGGCCTGACCCTGGCGATCACCGGCCCTTGGGGGGCGTTCAGGGCCTAGACCCGGCGAACCCGCCAGGCCAGGGCCGTCGCCACCGCCAGCAGGGCGACGGCGCCCGCTTGGTGCAGCGCCCCAAGCCACACGGGCACGCCAGCCATCAGGGTAGCCACGCCCAACGCGGCTTGCAGCGTCACCACGACAGCCGCCGCTACACCCAGGGCGCGCGCCTCACTGGACAGCACGCGCACCCGCACAGCCATGACGCCCACCGCGATGCCGGCGACGAACAGCGCGTAGGCGAACAGGCGGTGATGCAGCTGAACCGCACCCTGGCTGTGGGCGATGGTGTTCCACAGGCCCGTGCCCGCGTACTCCGCCGGGAAGAACGAGCCGTTCATCAGCGGCCAGTCGTTATAGACCAGCCCCGCATCCCCGCCGGCCACGAGGGCGCCCAGCAGGCACTGGAAGAACACCGCGCCCAGGAAGGCCAGCGACCAGGGCCGCCACTTGCTGCGATCCTCCAGACGGGGTGCGCCGGTCCAGGCGTCCAGGCCCGTCCACAGCAGCATCACGAACAGCGCCAGCGCCAGCCCGAGGTGAACCGTCAGGCGCTCAGGCGCCACCGACACACGCTCCGACAGGCCGCTGGACACCATCCACCAGCCCACTGCGCCCTGAAGGCCGCCCAGGACCAGCATCGCCCAGCAACGCAGCACCAGACGCTTGGGAAGCTCACGGCGCACGGCGAAGACGACGAGCGGCACGGCGAAGACCAGGCCGATCAGGCGGCCCAGCAGTCGATGGCCCCACTCCCACCAGAAGATCGACTTGAAGCTGTCGACCGTCATGTCGGGATTGACCAGCTTGTACTGGGGGATCTGCTGATAGCCCGCGAACTCGCGCGCCCAGCCCTCTTCGGTCAAGGGCGGAATGGCGCCGCTGATCGGTTTCCACTGGGTGATGGACAGGCCGGAGTCGGTCAGGCGCGTGACGCCGCCCACCACGACCATGGCGAACACCAGGAAGGCGACGGCGAACAGCCAGATGGCGACCGGCCGGGAACGATCTGAACGCAGGAATGACGTCATCGCGGCGATGTCACGTCCTTATTTGGCCTAAGTGAGGCAAGGCTTTACTCGGCTCGCATGCCTAAGGGCTAAGCTCGCCGGCGTCCACCCCCGCCCCCACCGGCCTTGACGGCGCCGACCGTCCGTGGCGCAACACCGGCTATCAAGGGAGGCCCGCGTGCAGGGAGTCGACATCTTCGCCGCCGTGATCATCGGCATCGCCGCCGGATGGATCGCCGAGCGCGTGTTGAATCGCCGCCTGGGCCTGTTCATGAACCTCATCGTCGGCGTCGTCGGGTCGTTCGTCGGCGCCTTCCTCGTCCGCTCGCTGCACATTCCGTTCAGCGGCTTCTTCGGCAGCCTGATCGTCTCCACCCTCGGAGCGATCGTGCTGCTGGCCTTCCTCAGCCTGGCGCCTCGCAAATGAACCCACGTATCCGCAAAGCCGTCGGCAGCCTGGCGCTGATGGTCTTCCTGTTCTTCTACGTGGTGCTGGCCCTGGCGATCTTCGCGATCCTGCCGGACAACCGCTTCGTCCACCTCGTCTATTTCGTGGTGGTCGGCCTGGGCTGGGGCGTGCCGATCATTCCCTTGCTCACCTGGATGGACAAGGGCCGCTTCGGCTTCAAGTAAGAGGAGAAATCCTTCCCGCTGGTCGGAGCGACAGGATTCGAACCTGCGACCCCTTGACCCCCAGTCAAGTGCGCTACCAGGCTGCGCCACGCTCCGACGCGGGAAGGAGCGCCCTTATAGGCGCCGCCCCCCGGTCCCGCAATCGCCAAATTATCAGGATTTGAAAGCGCTGGATTCAGTGCTTCAGAAGCGCGTCCAGACGCGCCTTCACGGCGTTCAGGTCATCCAGGGCGAAGCTCAGCCGGTCACGGCTGTCGGAGCTCAGATCCACCGACTCGATAGCCGCGCCCTCGATCGGCGATACGCCGCCGCCCTGCCCGGCTTCGAGCAGGCGTTTGACGCCGAGGTCCTTGTGCAGCTTCTGCACGCCCTTGATGGTGTAGCCCTCGTCGTGCAGCAGCGCGCGCACGCCGTTCAGCACGGCGATATCCTGCGGCCGATAGAACCGGCGGCCGCCGGCCCGTTTCATCGGGCGGATGAACGAGAACTTGGTTTCCCAAAAGCGCAGCACGTGCTGAGGCACGCCCAGCGCGTCGGCCGCTTCGGAAATGGTGCGGAAGGCGTTTGGACCCTTCGCCACCGTGCGGCTCCTACTTCGCCAAGGCGCGTTCGACCCGCGCCTTCATGACTTGCGAGGCGCGGAAGCCGATCACGCGGCGCGGCTCGATCTCGGCGGGCTCGCCCGTCTTGGGATTGCGGCCCATGCGGGCGCGCTTGGAGCGGACCTGAAACACGCCGAAGCCGGACAGCTTGACCGTCTCGCCCTTCTCCAGGGCGTCGGCCACCAGGTCCAGGGTGCGCTCAACCAGACCCGCGCAATCCTGCCGGGTCAGGCCCACCTCTTCATGGACGGCTTCGCAAAGATCCGCCCGCGTCAAAGTCGCACCGTTCATGGAACTCGCCCCAAAACTCGACAACGACAGCCTGCATGCTGTGATTGTCGCGTCAAGTCAAAGGGTTCCAGCAGAAGCCTGACCCCGATCTACAGGCGCAGGACCACCGCGCCCCAGGTCAGACCGCCGCCCATGGCCTCCAGAAGCAGCAGATCGCCCTTCTTGATCCGCCCGTCGTCGATGCCCTTGGCCAGCGCCAGGGGGATCGAGGCGGCTGAGGTGTTGGCGTGCTCAGCGACCGTCGAGATCACCTTGTGCTCGTCCAGGCCCAGACGTTTTGCCACGCCTTCCAGGATGCGCTGGTTGGCCTGGTGCGGGATGAACCAGTCGACTTCAGGGATCTCCACGCCGGCCTTCTCGGCCGCCATGGTGATGGCTTCGGCGATATTGACCACCGCGTGGCGGAACACCTGGTTGCCCAGCATCCGCAGCTTGCCGACCGTGCCCGTGGTCGACACGCCGCCGTCCACATAGAGCAGGTCCTGCTTGGTCCCGTCGGCGCGCAGGGCGAAGCTCAGCATCCCGCGATCAGCCTTGGTCCCCTCGCCCGCCTGGGGCTCGACGACCACCGCCCCGGCCCCGTCGCCGAACAGCACGCAGGTGCCGCGGTCGGTCCAGTCCATCAGGCGGCTCATGGTCTCGGCGCCGATCACCAGGGCGCACTTGGCGTTCCCGCGAGCGATGAAGCCGTCGGCCACGCTCATGGCGTAGACGAAGCCCGAGCAGACCGCCTGCACGTCGAAAGCGATGCCCACCGGGCAGCCCAGCTTGCGCTGCACGATGGTGGCCGTGGCCGGGAAGGTCAGGTCCGCCGTGGTGGTGGCGACGATGATCAGGTCGATGTCGGCGGGCGTCTTGCCCGCGTCCGCCAGGGCCTTCCTCGCCGCCTCGACGGCCAGGTCGGAGACCGCCTGGTCATCGGACGCCTTGTGGCGCTGACGGATCCCCGTCCGCTCGATGATCCATTCGTCGCTGGTGTCGACGATCTTGGCCAGGTCGTCATTGGTCACGACGTGCTCGGGCAGATAGGCCCCGATGCCCGTCACCACGCTACGCATCACTTCAGTCACTCCGCAGCCCCTCCCTCGGGCTGAGACGCCGTCTCGCATTTCTCTTTGGCGGCCGTGAGGCGTTGCAGGTTCCGCTCGATCTCGGCCGAGAAGTCGCTGCGCGCCAGGTCCACCGCCACCCGGATGGCGGAGGCGAAGCCTTCGGCGTCCGCGCCGCCATGGCTTTTGACGACAATGCCGTTCAGCCCCAGCAGCGGCCCGCCATTGACCCGGCCGGGGTCCAGGCGACGCCGCATCTTCTTCAGCGCGCCCGAGGCGATCAGCGCCCCGGCCATGGCCAACGGACCGCTCATGAAGGTGCTCTTGATCTCGTTGGAGAAGAACCGCGCCAGTCCCTCGGCGGTCTTCAAGGCCACATTGCCGGTGAAGCCGTCGGTGACGACCACGTCCACCGTGCCCTTGGCGATGTCCGTGCCTTCGACGAAGCCCTGGTAATCGAGGTCCAGGGTCATGTCCTTGAGCATGGCGTGCGCCTCGCGCACCTCGTCATGACCCTTCTGGTCTTCCGAACCGACGTTCAGGATGCCGACCGTCGGCTTGGTCGAGCCGTGAACCGCGTGGTGGAAGGCCGCGCCCATGATGGCGAACTCGACCAGCTGGTCGGCGTCGCTCTCCACATTGGCGCCGACGTCCAGCACGGCGGACACGCCGCGCATGGTCGGCCAGCTGGCGACGATGGCCGGACGCTCCATGTCCGCGGCCATGCGCAGGATCAGCTTGGAGATGGCCATCAGGGCGCCGGTGTTGCCGGCCGACACGGCCGCCCCCGCCTCGCCTGCGCGAATCGCCTCGACGGCGTTCCACAGGCTGGTGCCCTTGCCCCGACGCAGGGCCTGGGCCGGCTTCTCGTCCATGGCGATGGCGCGCTCGCTATGGCGTACCTCGCTGACCGCGCGGGCCGCCGGGCATTTGGCGAGCTCGGCGTTCAGCGCCGTCTCGTCGCCGTGCAGCAGGTATCGGACGCCGCTGAGGCGGCCGGCGGCGATCGCCACGCCCGGGACAACCACGGACGGGCCGTGGTCGCCGCCCATGGCGTCGATGGAGATCACAAGATTTTGGGACAAGGCGCGCTCTGGCTCCCGGAAATTGACCACGCAGATCAGCCGCAGCGATCAGATCGAAGCGGCTATAGCATGCGAGTTCATCTGTTTCGCCGGACTTATTCGTCCGCCTTCGGCTTCTGCAAGGACTTCAACGCCGCAAAGGGCGACAGGTCCACCGGCTCCGGCGGCTGCACGAACTCCGCACCGGCCTTGCGGGGGAATGGATCAAGCTCCAGCGACAAATGCTCGATCACATAGCCCGACACATCGACGGTCTCGGTTTCCAGCACGTCCGGCTGATCCTCCGCGTCGTGCTCGATGTCGATCTCGGGCGAATCGTCCGACGGCGCGTTGGGGCTGCCCGGCGGCAGCAGGCGCACCATGAAATCCGCGTCGATCTTGGCCGGCAGGGATTCGGCGGACACGCTGCAGGTCTGGACCACCTCCGCCTTCAACCGCCCCTTCATCTCGGCGCCGTCCAGCCAGGCGGTCAGTTTCACCTTGGCTTCCAGCTTGCCCAGGGCTTCCAGGCCGAGGGTCTTGGCGATCTTCTTGCGCGACGCCTCGTCGGCGGCCAGCTCAAGGCTGACCACGCCGCGCGAGACTTCCCCCAGGGTGACGCTCTTGGGCCAACCCGCGGTCATGCCGCCTCCGGCCAGCTGACGGCCCCGCCCAGCAGGGCGTCCGTGTCCTGCGCCGCCAGGTGCTCGCGCACCTTCAGCAGATAGGCCGACAGGGCCGCGCCGCCTTCGGCCGGAGCCACCGTGCGTTCGACCAGCGCTTCCAGCGGCGCGCGATCCGGCAGAGCCGCGATCACCTCGTCCAGGCCTTTCAGACGGCCATAGAAGGCCGCGGCCAGCTTCTTCATCTTCTTGCCGACCGACAGATCGCCTACGCCGATTTCGCGCAAGGCGTCGTCCAGGCCGCGCACATAGGCGTCGAAAGTCGCCTGCGACACTTCAGCGGCGGTCTCGCCCTGCCCGCGCAGACGCTCGACCACCAGCGCCACGTGCAGGCTGTACAGTTCGAACCGGCCCTCCAGCGTGTCCGGCGCGCCCATTACGGCGTACAGATTGGGCGAACGCGCCTGTTTGGCGGCCGAGTCGTAGAGACGCCGGCCGGCGATTTTGGCGGGGCTTGGCGGGAAGAACCGCTCGAGAAACATGCTTCGCCTCGTTTTCGCCCGCAGTCGGGCTTTAAAGCAGGCATTGAACTAAGCTCCCGCGGGCGATAGGTCAAAGTCCGCACTGCCTTCGGAGTCCGAATGTCCCGTCCCGTCGCTATCGCCGCTCTCGCCGCCGCCCTTCTGGCTACGGGCGCGTGCACGCCGCTGACCGCCTATTCGGGCTTCCAGGCGGTCGAAGAGCAGCCCAAGGACGTGAAGGTCGGCGAGGACACCAAGTCGACGGTCATGGGCAAGCTGGGCTCGCCCTCGGCCACCGGCACCTTCGACAACAACACCTGGTACTACATGACCCAGGTGACCGACCGCGTGGCCTTCTATCGCCCACGCGTCGTCAAGCGCGACGTGGTCGCCATCACCTTCGCCCAGGCCGACGAAAAGGTCGCCGGCGTGAAGACCTACACACTTCGCGACGGCAAGGTGATCAACTACGCCGACCGGGAGACCCCAACCCGCGGCCGCGAGCTGACCGTCCTCGAACAGCTGCTCGGCAACGTCGGCCGCGGCGGCATGCTGCCCCGCGACGATCAGGACGGCGCCCCGGCAACCGCCCTGGCGACCGCCGCTAGATTTCAGCGCTTCATCTGAGCATCACGAACGCCCCGAGGTCATCCTCGGGGCGTTTTTGTTTTGGGCGGCCGTCGCCTTCACCTCACGCAAAAACACCCGATCACTTCGCCAAGGCCGCCCATCGCGCGCTGCACTTGCGGACGATCGGGCAATGGCTGGCGACAAGCAGGCAAGGCCAAGCGCCCGCAATCGCCGATAATCGTGCGCAGCCCAGGCACGCCCTGCTTCTGAGCGGCCGGAGCAAGCCGTCGCCCGCCCTCCTATCTAGTGGAGTCTACGCCATGACAAAGCTGAGAACGCTCGCCATCGGCACGGTTGCGGGTCTGGCCGCCCCCGCGTCGCTCAAAGCCGCCGAGCAGGCTCAAGGCCCGTCCCAAGCCCAGTCCAATCGCACCATCGTGTCATCCGCGTTCGATCGCTGGTCGGTCGGCCAGGGTGACTTCTTCACTGAGGTTCTTTCGCTCCAGGTGATTTGGACCATCGAGGGATCCGGCCCAAGCGCGGGCGTCTACCGTGGCCTCGACGACTTTGTGGTTCGCGCCGTGCAGCCCTTCGCCGACAGAATGCAAAGGCCGGTGCGACCGATCGCCAAGCGGGTCTGGGCCGAAGGCGAGCATGTCATCGTCAACTGGTCCGGCGAAGGGATGGCTGGCGACGGCAAGCCCTACCAGAACGACTATGTGTGGATCTTCCGCCTTCAGGACGGCAAGGCTGTCGAGGTCACCGCCTTCCTCGACCTGCCCGCCTATGACGACGTGTTGCGCCGCGTGCCCGCCCCGCCCCTTTCGCTCCCATGACACGGCCAAATTGGATCGCCGCCCTATTGGCCGGCGCCGTCATCATCGCCCCGCTCTACGGGACGCCACCCGACGCGCCTCGCGCCAACCAGACCGAAAAAGGACGCCTCATGACGCAACACCCCTATGTCGGCATGTGGGTGACGGCCGATGGCCAGATCCGTCAGGAGCTGCTGGCCAACGGCCGCTATGACGAAGCGCGAGGCGCGCGCAGAAGCGCCTATCTGGGCCGCTATGAGGTCAGAGGGAGCCATATCGATTACTGGGACGACACCGGGTTCACCGCTGATGGCGTGTTCGTCTCCGATGACGAACTGCACCATGGCGGCATGGTGTTCTTCCGGGAGCGGCCCAAGGCGCGCTAGGCGCAAGGTTGAGGGCCTTGCGGCCTTGGGCCGCTCCCTTGCCTGGCGTCAGACCATAGAGAGCAGGTAGCGGACGCCGTCCGGTCCGCCCCAGGCCTTCGCCACATCCTGCAACGGCAGCAACTCCACCGGCGCCTCGAAGGAGCTTGCGGCCGCCTGCGCCATCAGTTCGGCGGCGCCGGCGATAAGCTCGCCGATCGACACGCTGCCGATCCCGCTGCCCAGCAACTCAAGACCCGACCCGCGCAGGCTGTCGGCGCGAAGAGCGATCTCGTCTCCAGCGATTGAGCCAAGCTGAACATAGCGCAGGCGAGGCTCGCCCGTTCGAGAGGCCCGCTGTTGGGTCGCCGCGGTGATCAGACGCTTGGCCGGCTCGCCCCACAGAAAGTCGAGAACGACGTCCACGCCGTGATCAAACTGCGCCCGCAGCAGGAGGTCGGCCTCTTGTCCAAGTTCGATGCGCACGTCGGCGTCGACCTTGGCCAGCCGCTCGGTGTTGCGGCCGACGGCGATGATCTTGCCAGCTCCAAACCGGCGAGCGATCTGAGCGCCCATGGCGCCGGCCGCGCCTGTGGCGCCGTTGATCAAGACCGCCTGCCCCTCTTGGATTGGAGCCCTGCGGGTCAGGGCGATCCAAGAGGCCAGACCCGCCGTGGCGACCGCCGCGGCCTGGACGTCGGACAGGGCGTCGGGGACCGGCGCGATCATCTGGCTGGACACCAAAGAAAGCTCGCCCATCGACCCAAAGGGCGATTGGGGAAAGAGGAAGTAGACGCGTCGACCTTCGGGATCGAGACCGACACCATCTATCCCAGGCACGAAGCCCGCGGCGGCGACGCTTGTGTAATGGCGACCCGCCGCCAGGGCCCTGACGATAGGGCTAAGCGGGGCGACATGGACCTTGATGACGCTCTGGCCGGCCTGCGCCGACGGCTCTTCGAAGTCGCCATAGACGGGCGTTGCGCCAAACTCGCGGACGATTGCAGCCTTCATGTTGAAGCTCCGAGACTTGGACCGCCCAGCGCGACGCCGGGCGTGCTAGGCAGGTAGTCGCCTCTCTTGGCTGGAGCCATGCGCGCTCGTTCGGAACTTCATCGCGATCGTACCTTTTGATGGATCCTCTCTCGCAAGTCCTGTCGCTGCTAAAGCCCCGCAGCTACATCACCGCCGGCTTTGACGCTGGCGGCGACTGGTCGCTTTTGCTCGATGACCTGCAAGGCCGCATCAAATGCTACGCCGTCCTGCGGGGTGACTGCTGGCTGAGCCTCGAGGCGGGCGAGCCGGTTTCGATGTCGGCGGGCGACTGTTTTGTCCTGGCCAGCGGCTGCAATGTGCAAATCTCCAGCGATCCGGCCTTGGCTCCTACCGTCGCCAGCACGGTGCTGTCGCCGCATCGCGACGGCCAGGTGGTGGTCTATAACGGCGGCGGCGGGGTGCTCTTGGCGGGCAGCCGTTTTGAGGTGAAGGGACCCCACGCCGAAGCGCTGCTGACGACCCTGCCGCCGATCATCCACCTTCGATCGTCGGCCGATCAGGCGGCCCTTCGATGGTCGATCGAGCTGATGATGCAAGAGTTGCGCGAAGCGCGCCCGGGCGCCTGGCTGATCGCTCAGCATCTGGCCCACATGATGCTGGCGCAGGCGCTGCGTCTGCATCTGGACCAGATCCCTAATGAGGCCAACGGATGGCTGGCCGGACTTTCGGACCCCAAGATCGGCGCGGCGCTGGCCCAGATGCACGCGGCGCCGGAGCAGGACTGGAGCCTGGATGTTCTGGCCCGCTCGGCGGGGCTGTCGCGCACGGTCTTCGCCCAGCAGTTTCGCGAACGGATGGGCGAGACCCCGATCGCCTATCTGACACGCTGGCGCATGATGCTGGCGGCCGACCGCCTATTGGACGGCGGCGAGCCGATCGGCGTGATCGCCCGCTCGGTCGGCTATGAATCGGAGAGCGCCTTCACAGTCGCCTTCAAGCGCGTCATGGGCCAGCCGCCCCGGCGTTTCGCCGCGGGCGCGTAACGATCTCCTTGGAGTTGGACGCGGCCAACGCAGGTCGCGGCAGATCGCCGACGAGGCAGGTCTTGGGGAGAGATTACTTCGTCGGCGATCTCTAAAGCGCGCCTTGCTCACAAATGCGACCAAGGCGCGCTGCGACCGGATCTTTGGAGGGGGCCTGTCCTGATCCGATTTTGCGTTCGCAATCAGCGCCGCGAAAAGTAGGCGTCGAAAATGCGCCGGTTGGCGACCAGGCAGGCGACGCCGGCCAGGACGCTGGCGGTCGGCACGATCAGCAGGCCAAGACCAAGGCCGTTGGGGATGCTGGCCGTGGTCGCCGCATCACTGACTACGCCAACCAAGAGCGGCCCAAGCGCCGGCCCCAAAAGGCCCGAGCCGACCATGCCCAGGCTGGAGGCCAAAGCCTCCCTGCCCCGTCCGGCCACCAGATGGCCCGCCCCAAAGGCGCAAGGCAGCATGAAGGCGAAGGACAGCATGGCGGGGGTGAAGAGCGCCAAGGCCATCCAGCCGACGGGCGCAAAGAGAGCCAGGGTCGTCGTCACGGCCGAGATGAAGAAAAGCGCGGCCGGCGCGGTCAACACGCGGCCTGAGCCGGACCGAAGCGCGCGGTCAAACCTCGCCCGCCCAACATGGTGCCGGCGATGCCCAATAGCCCCTGCAGCACCCCAAAGGCCAAACCGGCCTGGGCGGTGGTGAAACCGTGAGTGCGGATCAAGAACGGGGTGGCGAACGCATAGAAGGGCGCGGTGGCGAAACCCACCGCCAGCGCGGCGGCGAACACCCAGCGATACTGCGGCGAGGACAGCAGTTGCATCGCCGAGCGTATGAACGGCTGCGCAGCCACGCTGGCACGTTTGATGGGAGGCGTCGGCCCGGCCGTGATCCAGGTGATCAGCGCGATGACCACGCCGGCGGCCGCTGCGGCGAACAAGGCCACGCGCCAGCCAAGGGCGTCGTTGATCAACCCGCCCAGCGAAAAGCCGGCCATGGTGCCCAGCGGAATGCCCATGGCGAAGATGCCGATGGCCAGGCCCCGTCGCTCGGGACTGATCTTGCGGGCGATGAGGGCGTGTCCGGACGGAATGGCGCCCGCCTCACCGATAGCGACGCCAAAACGAGTGAAGGCGAGAAAGGCGAAACCCATCGCCAGCCCGCCCAGGGCCGTCATCGCGCTCCAGACAAGCGCGCAGCCCACCAGCACCACGCGCGGCGATCCTTGGTCGGCGGCGCGGGCCAAGGGGAGTGAGAGGAGCGAGTAGCAGACCGCAAAGGCCAAGCCATTGATGAGACCGATCTGCGTATCGCTGAGCGCAAGATCCGTCTTGATGGCTTCAGATAGGATAAATGGAAGTATTCTGTCGACCTGACAGAGGACACTTACGAGAAATAATCCGACGAGTAAAAATACCGCGCGCCATCCACGACTGTAATTATCATCACGCTCACCATTTATGACAGAATATGATTCCACTTCTCCTATTGACGGAGCAGCAACGTCTGTCATCTTGGAAACTCATCTGGCTTAGGCTTGCACCATCAAGCTAGAGGTCACCTGGAATGAGACGAATGTCTGAAACCGCAAGAAACTTGCCTTTTCCTACAAACGACGATGCGCCAGCGGCGGCCGCTGGCTCGCAAACCCTAAGAGATCGCCTGCTGGCCGCGGCCAACGGCTATGCCGACGCCCATGGCGGCGGGGAGAACCATTTTGAGACCCCCATGGCTGGCGTCCATCTGCTGCGCGCCTTCCACCGGCCGCCCTCCATTCGCCGTTTCTATAATCCTCAGCTTTGCGTGGTCCTGCAGGGCGCCAAGCAAATGATGATCGGCGAGGAGACGCTAGACTACAGAGCCATGGAAGCCTTGATGGTCAGCATCGAGCTTCCCGCCTCCGGCCGGATCGTCGACGCCAGTCCAACCGAGCCCTTCATCGGCATCGTGATCGAACTAGATCTCGGCGCCATGCGCGATGTCCTGGAGCACATGGACGCCCCGCCGATCCCGACTTCGCGGTCGGCCTCCGGCGCCTTTGTGACGACCATCGACGAGGCTCTGGGCGAGTGCGTGCTGCGGCTTTTGCGGCTGGCGGACACGCCCAAGGCGGTCCCCATCCTCTACCCGTCGATCATGCGCGAGATTTATTACTGGCTGCTCAGCGGCCCCCATGGCGGGGACGTCTGCAAGAAGGCTCTGCCAAACTCCCATACCGACCGGATCTGCAAGTCGATCCTGGTCTTGCGCACCAACTACGCTGAGACCTTACGCGTCGAAGAGCTGGCGGAGTCGGCGGGGATGAGCCCCTCGTCCTTCCACCAGCACTTCAAGGCCCTAACCTCGATGTCGCCGATCCAGTTTCAAAAGCAGCTGAGGCTTTTGGAAGCGCGACGCCTGATGGTCTCCAACGCCGCCAACGTCGCCGAGGCCGCCTATCAGGTCGGCTATGAAAGCCCCTCTCAGTTTAGCCGCGAGTACGCCCGCGCCTTTGGGGTGGCTCCTAAACGCGACGCCACCAACCTTCGGGCCGTACCTGGCTGATCACGCGCTGTCGCCTGGGCCATTCCCCAGGCGACAGGTTTGCAGGATCGGGCACGTTTGTCGGGGTTTGAGCCATAGCCGCAGCAGGGCGGCCAAAGCACGGTGAGCGTCCGCTCGACACCGAGGTCGAGACTTAAAGGACCAGCCATGCGCAAGAACCTGCTCTTTGTCGCCTACGGCTATCTGTTCTGGGCCGGCGTGCTGCACTTCCAGATCGAGGTCGTCCTGCCGCACCTGGACGAGCGCATGGCGCAAGGCCCTCAGAGCGACCTCTATTACGGACTGCACTCGGCCTATGCGTTGGGGCAAGCCGCCTTTGGGCTGGCGGCGGTCTTGATCGTGCGTAGCGGCTCGGATCTTTTGGCGCGGCGACCTGGCCAGGCGGTGGGTCTGGCGGCGGTCGCTGGATGGCTGGCCTTCGCCGCCATCTTCATCGACTACGTCCAGCCGCGCATCCACATGATCGTTGTCCTGGTCTTGCTGATCGGCGCCGCCCTCGCCCGTGATCCGGCGACAGACCTCAAGCCGGCTGACGACGACAAGGCCGAGCGCGGCCTTGGCTGGGCGCTGATCCGCCAAAGGGTGGCGGCGCGGTGGCGCGGCCGCTGCTAGGCCCCGCCGTGAGTACTACGCCTCACCAAAGCGGTCTGACCGCCGCCAGCATCGTGGAGGTCGGCGCGCTGACCCGCGCCCTGGCGGAACGCTACGAGACGATTTTCCAGACCTTTCGCACCGAGGCGCAAGCCAAGGCCGATGAAGCTGTGGACTTGGCCCAGGCCGCTCGCGCCGTAAGCGGCCTTTTGGAGACTGTCAGCGCTTCCTACCGCGCGCATTTTCCCAATGCCTCGGCGGTCGATTGCGCCGCCGGCTGCGCGGCCTGCTGCCATCTTGCGGTGGCGACGCCGCCGGGCGTCGCTGAGATGATCGGCCAGCACATCAACGCGACCTTCTCGCTGGAGGTGCGCCAGGCTCTGATCACGCGCCTGCAAGGCGCCGCCTCGGCTATCGCCGCTGCGAAAGATCCTGAGCGGCTTCGCCTTCGTTGCCCGCTCCTGGGCGCCGATGAGCGCTGTACGATCTATTCGGTGCGCCCGATCTCCTGTCGCGCTTTCACCTCCCCCTCCGCCGCCCTTTGCCATCGCTTCATCTTCGAGGCCGGTGATCAGACGGGCGTGGCCCAGGATCCGGCGCTTTATCGCTTCCATCGCGACGCGACCGCCGCCCTGCAGCGTACGGCCAGACTTCGAAACCTGCCGGCCGCCCAACAGATGCTGGCCCCGGCGCTGATCAAGGCGCTCGGGGCTGACACAGGCGACCGGCTCAAGGCCTAGCCGAAGCGCACGCCGGTCAGGGCTTGGGAGACCTCCCAAAGGCGCCGCGAGACATCCTCGTCCAGCGCCTGGGTCGGGATCTTGGACAAGGCCGGATAGCCGCGCGTCTCGCTGAGGCGGTCGGGACCATAGTAGGCGCCGCCTTGCGCCGCCGGCGAGGTGGCGGCGAAGAGGGTCGGCAAGGCGCCCTGCGCGGCCGGCTGGAACAGGAACCAAAGGGCGCTGCGCAGCATCCCGATGGTGCTGGTGCGCCCCGGTGCGTTGTGAAGAAGGTCGGTGCGAGACAAGCCAGGATGGGCCGCGATACTGTCGACGCCCCACCCCGCCGCCTCACTGCGTCTTTGCAGCTCCAAACTAAAGAGCAGGCAGGCCAGCTTGGACTGAGCGTAGACAGGCATCGGCTGGTAGTCGCGCTTGGCGTTCAGATCATCAAAGTTGATCGCCCCTTGGCGGGCCGCCACGCTCGACAGGGTGATCACCCTTGGTTTGTCGGCCTTGCGCAGCAGGGGCATCAGACGGGCGGTCAGGGCGAAGTGGCCAAGATAGTTGACGCCCAGCTGCAGCTCAAAGCCGTCGTCGGTCTCCAGCCTTTTGGGCGGACGCATCACGCCGGCGTTGTTGATCAGCATGTCGATCGCGCCGATCTCGCTGCGAAGGCGGGTGGCGAAGGCTTCGACTGAAGCCAGGCTGGCCAGGTCGACCTGTTCGAACGACACCTTCGCCTGCGGCGTCGCCGCGCGGATGCGCGCAACCGCATCGGCGCCCTTGATGCGATTGCGGCCAGCGATGATCACGTCGGCCCCGGCCGCCGCCAGGGCGAGCGCATCCTCAAAGCCAAGACCGCCCGTGCCTGTGACGACCGCGGTGCGGCCCTGTTGGTCGGGAATGTCGGATGCAGTCCAGTTCGTCATGATCGCCTCGTCAACGGGCGCCCGATCAGCCGGGAGCCTCCAACCGATCAACTTGGCGAGCCGCGTTCAAATCCGAATGCCCGATGCCACGCGGTTTATGCGCAAAGCTCTAAGAGGCGCCCCTGGAGCTGACCTCAGCGGGGGCTCCACCCGCCGAGCATCAAGGCTGGACGGTAGGCGGAGGCCTCCTTGGGCGACAGCATGCGCCTCACCTTTGAGGCGCGACCAGCGCCCGGCCCCTTGCTGGAATATTCGAACAGGCGCGCATCCTCGGGCTGATACATGGTCCGCCGCCCATCGCGCAGATTGTAGTGCATGGGGTACCAGCCCTGCGGCACGATATGGCGATCCATCCAGCAGCGGATGAAGGCTGCGTGCCCAACGGCGTCCGGATCGCCGTAGCGGCCGTCGGCGAAGGTCTTGCTGGCGCGCCATGGACGGCCCAGCGCCATGGTGTGATCGGGCATGTCGGCGTCGCGGGTCAGGCGGCAGTCGAGGAACACCAGGCCAAAGCGTTGATGACGATTGGTGTTGGGCGCGGCGATGAAACCGTGAAAGTCCTTGCCTGGGCGGGTGCGAGAGCGGATCTCGCAGTGCTCGAACACGGCCACCCCCGCCCCATAGATGAAGTCCACGCAGCCGCTGATGAAGCAGTTGGTGTAGAGACTGCGCCCCGCCTCCGCGTAGAGCGTGTCCTGCCAGCCGGTGAGAGCCACCTCGTCCAGCCAGGCCTTGTCCGAGCCATGGCTAAGGCGCAGGGCAAGCGCCTGAGCCCCGCTAGCTCCGGTGCGGTCGTAAGGCACCTCGGCGGGCATGTTGCCTGGATAGTCAAAGTCGTTGGCGATGGTCAGGCGCCGAGCCTCAAATCCTGGAGCGGTCACCGTGACGGTGGCGATCTCACCGCTGCGCCGGGCCGCGGCATGCTGGTTGAAGACGACGATGCTCGCAGCCTGCCCTTCGCCCTCCAGATGGATGTTGGGCTTGTCGATAAGGAGCTGCTCACGCCAAGTCCCTGCGGTGACGAGAATGCGAAAGGCCTTCTCGCCCGTGGTCGGCGCAGCGGCCAGGGCCGCAGCCAGGCTCGGATAGGTTTTGCGGGCGCGTGCATCGTGCGCCTTGGTCGACACCGCAGCGTCAAAAGAAGGCGCAGCCTGGGCCGGCGTCGATGCGGCGATCATCAGGCCGCCGCCAGCCAGCAAGATCATCCGGCGATCACGAAGCATCGGCATGGCGTGTCCGAAAGAGGACTGGCGGCGCGCAGGCGCGCCGCCAGTCTTGAGGCCTAGAAGGTGTAGCGGAAGCCCACGAAGAACTCGCGGCCGGTCTCGTGATAGAACGACAGCAGTCGGCTGCTGTCATAGTACTGGTCCTGAACCTCGTTGGTCAGGTTCACCGCCTCGAAGGTGAAGGCCAGGCTGTCATTGACCGTCCACGTCGCCGAGGCGTCGATGTTCAGGGTCGAGGCCGTGCCTTCAACATCCGAGCCGTTACGCCCCGGAATCTGCGTCAGGTACTTGCTGCGATAAGCCGCCGAGACGCGGCTGCTGAACTTGGAATTCTCGTAGTAGAGCGTGGCGTTGTACGAGGTCTTGGACAGGTTGGTCAGCTGGCCGATCGCGGTGACCGCGCCGGTGGAGCTCAGATAGGTGACCTCGGAGTCCACGAAGGTCACATTGCCCAAGAAGCCGAAGTCATCGAACGGCCCGGGCAAGAAGGTGAACGGCTGCTGGTAGTTCAGCTCAAAGCCCTTGAGCGGCCCGCCGGGCGTATTGATCGAGGTTGAAAACTGCCAGACCGGCAGGCTGGGCGCGCAGCCTGGCGTCGTGCCGCAGGCGGCGACCGCGGCGCTGTCAGGCAGGCCGAACGGGTTTTGGTCGAAGGTCGACAGCGGCGAGGTGTAGCTCTGAACGAAGGTGGAGATGTCCTTGTAGAAGAACGCCGCCGAGATCAGGCCTTGGGGCTGGAAGTACCATTCGAAGGACAGGTCCACCGTCTTGGCGCGGAACGGCTCCAAGAAGGGGTTGCCCGAGGTGACGGTCTTGTTGCTGCCCGTGCCGATGTTCACGCCCGGCGTCAGGTTGCCAAGGTTGGGGCGAGCCATGACCTTGGCCGCGCCAAAGCGCACCAGGAAGTCCTCGCGCGGCTCAACCACTAGGTTCAGAGCCGGCAGCACATCGTCATAGCTGCGCGTGGCGGTCGTGGCGGAGATGGTCTGGAAGTTGACGCCATTGACCGTGGACGGGACCACACCATAGCCCAGCGACTTTTGGCGCGTCTTCACATAGCGCACGCCCACGTCGCCGCGCACCGGCATGCCAAAGGCCTGGAAGTTGAAGTCGCCTTGCAGGTAGGCGGTCTGCCCCCACTCATCGACTTCGTAGTTGCTGCCAAGGCTCGGCTCACGGCCCAGGCGATAGATGCCGCAGCCGCTTGTGAAGCACTCATTGCCGAACGGGCTCGTCCAGACGGTCCCGGGCGTGGTGGTGATCACCTTGCCGTAGTTGGGATCGGTCATGTTAAGGGCCGTCATGGCCTGCTTGATGTCAGGCGTGATCCATGACGAGACGTTGCCGCCCGGCAGGCTCAGGTTCTTCAGCTCCACCAACTGGCCGTAGGACGACCTTGGCACAGCCGTCAAAGGATTGGTCGCAGTGACGGGGTTGATGTTGGCGGTGGTGCCGTTGGAGCGGGCGAAGGCGGCGCTCTCGGTGCCGTAGGCCTTGTAGACCAAGCCTGCCTTGATCTTGAGGTTGTCGCTCCAGTCGTAGGACGCATCGAACTGGGCGGTCTTGTAGGTGTTGTCCACAAAGCCTTGGACCATGCGGATTTCGGCCAGGGTCCAGGCGTCGGGGCTCGTTACATTGCCCGAGCCGTAGGTGATCACCGGGTAGTTGGAGGCGGTGTAGTCCCAGGTGTAGCCCTGGACGTTATACTGATCCCACTGGACGGTGTTTTGGATCGGGTTGGCGAAGGTCGATTTGGAGAGGCCGACCGTGCCTTTGACCTTCAGGCGCTCGGTGATCTCGTGCTCGCCCACCAGGGTGAACTGACGAAACTCCGTCTTCAGCTTGTCGTAGCGCTGCTCGCTTTTGAGATCGATGTTGTTGAAACGCCCGGTGGTCATGACCGGAAAGCCCGCGCGCGGCGTGGCGATCGTGTAGTCGAGCACGTCGACCTGGTTGATGCCGCAGGTGACCGGAGAGGTCGCGGTGCAGGCGCCGGCGGTCTGGGGCGTGAAGGTCTCGAGGAACAACTCGTTACGCTCGCCTTGGAAGTTGGCGTAGAGCGCATCGAAGGTCAGCAAGGTGCGGTCGCTCGGCTGCCATTGCAGGGAGCCGGTGGCCCCCAGGCGCTCCTGCTGGGTCTTGTACCAGTCAAAGCGCGGGATACGGGGGTGGACGGCGGCGTTGGCCTCGGCGCAGGCGGCGGCGTTGGTGGCGCAAGTCACCCCGCGCACGCTGCGGAAGCCCGGCGCGGTGGCCGTGCCGGTCTGCCAGCGCACGGTGCTGGCGCCCTGGTCGAGCAGGTAGCGTTCCGAATAGGCCACCGACAAAAGCGCGCCGAAGGTGTCGTCGCGCCAGGTGTTGGAGATCAAGGCCGCAACACGCGGGCGGGCCTTTTCGCTGATGTCGTTGTAGCCGTACTTGCCCGACACCGCGAAGTTGAAGCCCGGCTTGTCGAACGGGTGAGCCGTCTGCAGGTCTACGGTCGCGCCGAGCGAGCCTTCCTCGGTCTCGGCCGAGGCGGTCTTTTGCACCGTGATGCGGTTGAAGAGGTCCGAGGCGAAGACGTTGAAGTCGAACGAGCGGCTGCGGTTGGTGCCGCCCGAGGCGTCGGTGCCGCCCGAGGTGGTCAGCGCCTCCATGCCGTTGATGCGCACGCGGGTGAACTGAGCGCCCAGGCCGCGCACCGAGATGTTGCGCCCCTCGCCGGCGTCACGAGAGATCGCCACGCCCGGAATGCGCTGAATGGATTCAGACAGGTTCAGGTCGGGGAACTTGGCCATGTCTTCGGCGTAGATCGCATCCACCGCCGCGGCCAATTCGCGTTTGATGTTCAGCGCCTTCTCAAGGCTGCTGCGAAAGCCGGTGACGATCACTTCGTCGACGGCCACATCGGCGTTGTCGGACGCCGTCTGCGCGTGGGCGGCGCCTGCCGCCATAAGGGCGACGAGAGCCCCGCCCGTGATCAGGCGAGCACGCAAAGTCCGGGCTTTTGGTGAATGCATGTTGTTCCCTCTCCCAATACGGCGTTCTTGAGTGACACCGGTATCATCGAGCTTTGGGGATTATCGCGATTTTGGCAAATGCTTTCGCAGAACGCGGTGCTTCATATTGAGAGCACAGTGTACCCCTCCCCGGCTTGATCGTCGGCACAAGGGCCGATCGGCCGGGTTAGGGCAGCTTGGACGGGTCCAGCACCACGTGGCGGATGCCGCGGCGATTAAAGGTGTAGGTGATGTGCACGAGCCCGGTCTTCGACTGGATGACGGCGGGATAGGCGTAACCGTCGGGGCGCGGTTCGCTCTCCAGGGTGGCGACCTCGCGCCAGCTGATCCCATCGTTGGAGATCGCCACGTTGAGCGGATAGCGCAGGCCCTTGCCTGGCGTCGCCGGCAGGTGCCCCGTGTGGTTGTAGACCAGCAGCTGGCGCCCATCAGCCAGGGTCACCGCGTCGGTCCCCGAATTTGGGTTGGGCAGGTCGATGGTCGCCAGCGGGCTCCAGGTCTTGCCGTTGTCGCGCGACCAGGTCTGGGCCAGTGCGCCCTGGCGCGTGCGAGCGACCGCCTCGAGCACGCCGCCAGGATGGAAGAGGATGCTGGACTGGATCGCATCGATCTTGAGCGGTGAGGCCACCAGGGGCGTCTTGGTCCAGGTGCGGCCTTGGTCCTCGCTGCGCTCGAAATAGAGATCCCAGCCGCCCCCATCGGCCAGGGTGACGCCCTCGCGCAGTTCGACGCTGACCGGCGACAGCCATGCGCCGTCGGGCAAGACAACCGGCTTGTTCTTGATCGGGCCCAAAACGCCGTCTGGCAGGCGGCGCGGCTTGGACCAGGTGCGACCGTCGTCGGTCGAGGTGATCACCATGCCCCACCAGGCCTGCGGGCTTGGGCCGACCTTGTAGAAGAGGTGCAGGTCCCCTCCCGGGGGTTGGAACAGCACCGGATTCCAGGTGGGCTGGCGCGTTCCGTCCGGCTGCACGCCGTTGGCCACCTCGACGGCCTCCTGCCATTTGCCGTTCACGCGGCGGGCGAACCAGATGCCGACGTCGGGATTGCGCTCGTGCGTTCCGCCAAACCACGAGGCGGCGATCGTGCCCGCCTTGGTCTCCACGATGGTTGAGGCGTGGGACTGGGGGTAAGGCGCGTTGGAGTAGACGAACTCCTTCACGACGATGGCGGGCGACGCCTGCCCCGCTATAGCCGGAGCTGCTGCCAGGAACGCGGCGCCGAGGCTGAGCACGGCCGCAAGAAGAGTGGCGCGGAGGCGATGGACGGTCTGGTGCGTCGTCATGGCGGGCTCCTTATCGCGATTGCTGCGCGATCCCCGTCAGGCGGACGGGGGCATTGTATTCACGGGTCGACTTGATGACGTAGCCGCGGAACGCATCGGCGGTCTTGAGCGTCGGCCCTTCGCTCCAGGCGGCGGCCAGCATGTACTCGAACACGCCGTCCTTGGTCGGCTCGACGCGGAAGACGTGATTGCCCTGACGGGCCTTGGACCAGACATAGGCGGGCTTGTACTGGTCGCGCACGATCAGGGCCGAGCCCGCATACTCGATGCGGAAGCTGTTCTGGACGGCTTCTTTGTCGTCAGGGTTGCGCACGTTCTCGGCCCCGCCGGTGATCACCACGCCGCCCGCTTGATACTTGATCTCCTCGGGATCATGGGCGCGGATGCCGGCGGCGAAGGCCGCGCCCTTGGCCCTGGGCGCGAAGGTCTTGAAGCGGACGCGAGCGGTCGAATAGTTTTGCCCTGCATAGGCGGTGTAGAGCTGCTCGACCTCATAGCGGCCGTGGCCGCTGTCCCAGTTGAGGGTCTTGACCCGGATCATGCTGCGCAAGGGACCGTTGGCGACCACTTCGAAGGCGTAGCGGGTGTCACTCAGCCCGTCGCCGTTGAAGCGGTTCTCGTGGTCCGAATTGGGCGTGAACCTTGGACGCGAGACGACATCAGGCTGACTGGGTTGATCGAACACCCCGATGCCGCCGCCGCCAAAGCTGTCATCCACCGACATGATGTCCGAGCCCATGGCCGGATCGATGCGCGAGACCGCATAGCCGTCGAGATTGCCCATATAGAGCCGGGGCGACATCAACAGCGGCTCACGCTTGCCGTAGACGTCCGCGTCGGTGGGAAACCACAGCTTCCAGCCCACCGCCTCCGACTCCCAGAAAGGCACGGTGTGGCGCATGTAGCTGCCGATGCCGGCGTGGGTGCGGTGCGGGTTCCAGCCCCGTTGCTGGAAACCGCGATAGATGTGGATCGTCCTGGTCTCGCGCGGCTTCAGATCCACCTGCAAGAAGAGCTCGTCCCAAAGCCCGTCGGCGTCCAGGTCGTCCAGCTGATAGTCGATCGCCCGTCCGCCAGATTCCGCGAGATGGCCATGCGGGCCTTCCTGGGCCTGGCGCTCCTTGTCGGGCGCCGGGCGCGGCGCGCCCGTCGGATCGACCAGGGTGATGGTGAGGGCCTGGGCGCCGCGCAGCATGGGCAAATGCTCGGGCGTCAAGACGACGGGCGCGGCGCGTCTGGCCTCATTCAGGTCATTGGTCAGCTTGATCTCGATCCGCTCGACCGGCGCGAACTGGCCTTGGGTGTACCAGGCTGCGTCGGCCGCCCAGCCGGCAGGTGCGATGACCAGGCCCGATGCGAGGATGCTTGCGGCGATCAGGCTACGAACACGCGGTTTCATCGCTTGGACTCCAAGGTCAGCTTGCATCATCAAGGGCGGCGCAACCGCGTGAAGCAAGGTGGTTGATCGCTAATGCGATCTGGCGCCCCGCCTCATGAAAAATGCGCCGGACCACGAGGGCCCGGCGCAAAGGGGACGGTGGGGAAGAAGTCCGTCAGAGAGCCCTAGAAGGTGTAGCGCAGACCCACGACGTACTGACGGCCCGTGTGGGTGTAGGCGTTCAGTCGGTTGTCGCTGTCGACGTACAGGTCGTTGTACTCGTCGGTCAGGTTCAGGCCTTCGAGGCTGATGCGCAGGTTGTCGCGGATGTTGTAGGAGACCTGCGCGTCGATGTTGGTCGTCTCGTTGGTGCCCTGCACGTTGTTGAAGTCCGCGGCCGGCACGCCGGTCAGGTACTTGTCGCGATAGGCGGCCGACACGCGGGCCGAGAACTTGGCGTTCTCGTAGTACAGCGTGGCGTTCCAGGCGTTCTTGGACAGCCCCACGAGGGTGGCGTTGACCAGGGCCGCACCCGGCGTCGTCGAGGTCAGGTAGTCGATCTCGGAATTGACGTAGGTGTAGTTGGCCAGGAAGCCGAAGTCCGACCAGAAGCCCGGCAGGAAGGTGAAGGGCTGCTGCCAGTTGATTTCCAGGCCCTTGAGCTTGCCGCCCGGCGAGTTGACCGGTTGGGTGACGGCGAAGACCATGTCAGGCGTGGCGACGGTGCCGTCCAGCAGCGAGTTGGGCAGACCAAGGGTGTTGTAAGGCGCTTCGCGACGCAGGGTCTGAACGAAGGTGTCGATATCCTTGTAGAACAGGCCCAGCGCCAGGATCGCGCCGCTTTGCGGATACCATTCCAGCGACAGGTCCAGGTTCTTGGAGCGGGTCGGCTCCAGGAAGGGGTTGCCCGAGGAATAGTTGCGGTTGGCCCCCTGCACGTTCACCGAACCACCCGGCGACAGGCTGCCGATGCCCGGACGGGCGATGGTCTCGGCGGCGCTGATGCGGGCGATCACCTGCGGGGTGATGTCGACCGACAGGTTCGCCGACGGCAGCCACATGTCGTACTTGTGGTCGACGGTGACGAACCGCACGCCGGAGGTCGCGTTGGCGTAGCCGCCGGAGCTCAGATCGGTGCTGAAGTAGCGGTAGCCGACATCGCCGCGGACCGGCAGGCCGAAGGCGTCGAACTGGTAGTCCACCTGAAGATAGGCGCCCGTGGTCTCTTCGGTGATCTTCGCGGCCGAGCCGGTGTTCTCACGCAGGGCCCACTGACCCGTGCCGCTGTAGATGTTGTACTGGTTGTTGAACTTGGCGAGGTCCGGCGCGAGCCAGGTCTTCACCGAGCCGGCCGGCAGGCCCAGGCCCTGGTCGAAGTCGAAGTTGCGCGACAGGGCGGCAAGGCCGGCGCCGCCGGCGATCGCCGGCACGTCAGCAGTATTGGCGCGCTGCTGGGCGAACGAGCTGAACTCGAACTTCTTGTAGTCGACGCCCGCCTTGAGGGTCAGGTGGTCGTTGAGAATGTAGCGGCCGTTCAGCTTGTAGGTGGTGAAGGCGTTATCGACCCATTCCGGCGTCAGGCGAACTTCCGAGCTGCCCGGCACCATGGCCCAGGCGTTTGGATCGCGAGCGTCGAAGCCCAGGCCCATCTCCATCAGGCGGGGGCGGAAGTCGTAGCTGAAGTTGTTGGAGTCCAGGCGCTCGAAGGTCACGGTGGTGGCGATCGGGTCGCTGTACTCGGACTCCGAGCGGCCGGCCACGGCCTTGATCTTCAGCCGGTCGTTGAAGTCGTGTTCGACCGAGAAGGTGACTTGCTTGAACTTGGTGTTGAGTTCGTTGTGGCTGGACTGGGTGCGCAGATCGACGCGGTCGATATTGGCCTGGACGAGGTTGTTGCCCTCAACAATGCCCGACCGGATGATCGACTGCGGCTTGCCCGTGCCCGGACGGCTCAGACCCAGCGCCTGCAGCTGTGATTCCAGGCGCAGACCCTGGAAGTCCGAATAGAGGCCTTCCAGTGTAAAGAGCGTGGATTCGACCGGACGAAACTGCAGGGCGCCCGCCAGGCCAAGACGCTTGGACGAGGTGTCGTAGCTGGCGTAGGCGGGAATGCGCGGGTGATAGAGGCCCGCTTCGGCGTTGTCGTAGCCGGTCACGTTCTGATTGATCTGGCCGATCGTCTTGCCAGCAACCGTCGAGGCCGGGTTCCAGCCGCCGTTCGAGCCGCCGAAGGTCCAGCGGGTGATGTTGGCGCCCTCTTCGATCAGTTCGCGCTCATCGTAGGAGGCCGAGATCAGCACGCCCAGCTTGTCGTCGAAGAAGCGGTCCGAGGCGAGGAACGACACGCCCGGGGTCACCTTCTTGGCCAGGTCGTTGTAGCTGCCTTGCGCCGACATCACGAGGCGGCGGCCAGCGGAGTCGAAGGGCTTTGCGGCGTTGAGGTCGACGGTGGCGCCCAGCGAGCCTTCATCCACTTCGGCCGAGGCGGTCTTGCGCACGATCAGGTTGGAGAAGAGGTCCGAAGAGAAGATGTTGAAGTCAAAGCCGCGACCGCGGTTGGTGCCGCCCGAGTTGGACGTTCCCGAGGAGGTGGCGATGGCTTCCATGCCGTTGACCCGCACGCGGGTGTAGTCCGAACCCAGGCCGCGAACGGTGATCTGGCGGCCTTCGCCCGAGCGGCGCGAGATCGCCACGCCGGGAATGCGCTGCAGGGATTCGGCCAGGTTCAGGTCGGGGAAATCGGCGATGTCTTCGGCCGAGATCGCATCGACCACGCCGTTCTCGTTACGCTTGATGACCAGGGCGTTCTGCAGCGACGCGCGAAAGCCGGTGACGACGATCTCGTCGACTTCTGCTTCAGGCGCGGGGGCCGCATCGGTCTGCGCTTGGGCCACGCTCGCCAGAGCCATCGCCAGGACGGCGACGGAGGCGCCAGACAGACCACGGGTGTGGAATTTCTTCGAGATCATATGTTTCACCCCTACGTCCCGCTAGATGCGGGCGATGTTGTTGGGCTCAGCGAGAGAGCCTGGATTATGGGGTGAGCCTATCGGCGCTTCTTGCGCTGATACCAATCTCAAGGCGGCATTGATTGATGCGCGACGTAGAATGATCGTCGCCCACCCGACCAAGAATTGTTGGTATGCGGTCGATTGAGGCCCTTGGACCTCGCTCAATCGACCAACAACGCAAGGTACGATTTGCCGCTTTTGGGGACAGCAGGCCTCAGGGCGCAAGGGCGCCTAGGCGACTTTACGCCCCTGCGCCCAGCGATCGACACGGGCTTGCAACAGTCCAAGGGTCATCTGTCCGCCGCCCAGGATGGTGTCGTGGAACCCCTTGATGTCGAAGCGATCGCCCAACTGAGCCTTGGCGTTGCGGCGCATCTTGAGGATCTCGATCATGCCGATCTTGTAGCCCGTCGCCTGGCCCGGCATGACGATGTAGCGCTGGACCTCGGCGCGGATCTGGCTTTGCGAGGCGGCCGAATTGGCGGCGAAGTAGGCGACCGCCTCTTCTTCGGTCCACCCCTTGGCGTGCAGGCCGGTGTCGACGACGAGCCGGATCGCCCGCCAGATCTCGGTCGTCAGGCGGCCGAAGTCCGAATAGGGATCCTTGTAGGCGCCCATCTCCTTGGCGAGCAGCTCGGTGTAGAGCCCCCAGCCCTCTTGGGTGGCGTTGTAATAGAGCTGGGTGCGGAATCTCGGCACATCGGTCAGTTCCTGGGCGATGGAGAACTGCATGTGATGGCCGGGATTTCCCTCGTGGTAGGTGATCACCTCCAGCTGCGGGATGGGCAAGGATCGCATGTCGGACATGTGGGCGTAGAACACCCCTGGCCGCGATCCGTCCCTCGAGCCGATCAGGTAGTGCTGCGGCGCTCCGGCGACCTCGCGATAGGCTTCGACCCGTTTGACCACCACGTCGGCCTTGGGCAGGACGCCGAAATAGTCGGGCAGCCGCGCCTTCATGAAGGCCAGATGGTTGGTCGCGGCGGTGATGAAGGCCTGCCGGCCCTCATCAGTGTTGGGATAATAGAAGCGGTCGTCCTCGCGGATGTAGCGGAAGAAGTCCTGCAAGGAGCCGGTGAAGCCCACCTGCTGCTTGATCGCCTCCATCTCGCCCTTGATGCGGGTGACTTCCGACAAACCGATCTGATGGATCTGCTCGGCGGTCAGGTCGGTCGTCGTGCTGGCCGCCAGGCGCTCGGCATAGAAGGCCGCGCCATTGGGATCCTTCCCGACCCCCGTGGCGATGGCGGCGGTATTGGGCCGGTCAGCCTGCAGCCAGGCGATGAGATGCCTGTAGGCCGGTCCCCAATCCTCGATCAGCGCCTTGCGGGCCGCCTGCTTGCAGCGCTCGGCGTCGGCGGCGCTGATCTTGCCGGCGACGACGAGAGCGTCAGCCTTGGCCTTGGCGTCCGCCCACACGCTGTTGTCGGCGTCGTCGTCAAAGGGCGCGCCGGCGCTCAGGCCGTGGGCTTGTTTGATCACTGCGTCATAGGCGTAGCGCGGCGAGCGAACGCCGGCCGCAGCGTTCAGTTTGGCGCTCTCCAGCCGTTGGCCAAGCGCGCGCGAAAGCCCGCTGATGCGCGCGACGTAGGCGTCCATGTCCGCCGGCTCATCGACCTTGTGAATGGCGATGAGGAACTGGGCGAAACTCGTATGGACGCCAAAGATCTGGCTGAAGACGTACTCGTTGCGCCGAAACTTATCGGCGGCGGCGGCCATCTCATACTCGACGACCCAAAGGTCGTAGGAGGTCTGACCCTCTGCTGTGAGGCGATCGCGGTCGAACTGGCGCCGCAGGGCGTCCACCGAGGCGCGCCGCCAGGCCAAGGAGGCGGTCAGGGCGTCTTCGGAAAGGTCGTCGATCTTGTCGTAGTTCTTCTTGTCGCCGGCGTACGAGCGCATCATCGGACTAAGATCCAACGCCGCCTCATACTGGGCGTTCAGCCAGGCGTTGAGGCGAGCAGTCTCAGCATCGGCCGCCGCGCCTTGCGCGGCCGGCGGGACCGCGCTGGCCGCAAGCGCGCGAAGCGGATGGGCGGCCAAGATACCTGCCGCCGCGGCGCCAAGCAGCGCGCGTCGGCCAAGACGCGGGCCTTTCAAAGGCCCCTGATGATCCTCGAACATGGTCGGCTTTCCCCTCAATCCCGTCAGTTGGCGCTAGCGCAACAGGCCGGCGGCCAGGCAGTCGCCGACCGCCTCGCCAATGATCTCGACGCCGCGATCAAGCTCTTCGGCCAAGATCGTCAGGGGCGGCGCCATGCGCATCACCCCGCCCATGCCGGGCAGCTGGACGATGTTGATGTTCATGCCCAGCTCCAGGCAGCGGCGCGACACCGCAGCGCCAAACTCCGGCGCCGGCGTCTTGCGAACCCGATCGGCGACAAACTCGATGCCGGCCAAAAGCCCCCTGCCCCGCACATCGCCGATGCATTCATAGCGCTGTTGCAGCTGGCGAAGACCGGCCGCCAGACGCTCGCCCATCTTGGCCGCATGGGCGGTCAGCTGATCGCGCAGGATGATCTCGATGGCCTTGAGGCCAATGCGCGCCGGGAACGGGTCGGAGACGTGGGTGGTGTAGAACAAGAAGCCCCGCTCATGGCAGCGCTCTTCGATTTGCGGCGACGTGATGGTCGCCGCCAAGGGCAGGCCCGCGCCAAGCGTTTTGGACAGGGTGATGATGTCCGGCGTGATCCCATGATGGTCACTGGCGAACATTGCGCCGGTGCGCCCAAGGCCGGTCTGGGCCTCGTCGACGATCAGCAGCATGCCGCGCTCACGGCACTTTTGGTGCAGGCGCTGCAGATAGCCTGGCGGTGGCTCGATCAGACCCCCGGAGCTCAAAATCGGCTCGACCATGGCCGCCGCCAACTGGCCCACGCTTTGGCGATCGATGAGCTCGAAGGCGTAGTCGAGCATATCGAGCTCAAAGCCTTCGCCGGCCCAATCGGGCCGCCGATAGACGTATGGGGTCGGCAAGGCCATCACCCCTGGCATGGGCGGTCCATAGCCTTTGCGATTGGCCGAAAAGGTGGTCGGGAACGCTGCGCCGGTCATGCCGTGCCAGGCCAGATCAAAGGCCACGACCTCGTAACCGCCGGTATAGAGCTTGGCCAGGCGCAGGGCCGCTTCGTTGGACTCCGCGCCGGTGCTGAGCAGCAAGGCCTTGCTCAGTTGAGGCCCCAAAAGATCGGCCAGGACCTCGGCCAGCTGGACGACGGGCCGGGACAGGAATCCTGAGAACAGATGCACCGGCTCATCGGCCGCCGCCTTCATGGTCGCCACGATCTCGGGGTGGTTGTGACCCAAGATGGCGCTCATCTGGCCGGAGGTGAAATCCAGCAGCGCGCGGCCGTTCTCGTCATAGACGTAGGAGCCGCCGGTGCGCTCGATCAGGTTCGGCAGGAACTTGCCGCCGTAGCGGATCAGATGACGGTGCAGGTCGTCGACCGAAAGATTGGCGCCCGTAGACGAACTGGGGCTGACGGCCGCCTCCGACCTAGTGTTGCTTTGCATGACGGTGCTAGGCTCCCCTTTTGACGCCTAGACAATCGATGCCAAAGGGCCGCCGCCGCAAATGACTAATCTTGGCGCTCAGGAAGACATTTTCTGATGCAACGCGAACTTCCCAATCTCGACTGGCTACGGGTCTTCGCAGTCACCGCCGAGACCGAGAGTTTTGCGCTGGCCGCCCAGCAGCTTGGCGTCACCCCAGGGGCGGTCAGCCAGCGCATCAAGTCCCTCGAAGGCTTCTTGGGCGTTGCGCTTTTCCAGCGTCACGCCCAGGGCGTGCGCTTGACCGAAGTGGGTCGTCGCTATGCGCGCCGCGCAGCTCAGCCCCTTGAACAGCTGGCGCAGGCGACGCGGGAGATCGTCTTCGCCAAGAACTCACGGCCGCTTCGCGTCACCATCTTGCCGGCGCTGGCGCAGCTTTGGCTGGGCCCTCGCCTGGCGGCCTTCCATCAGCTCAACACGGGCGCGACTGTCGAGATCTGGGCGGACGCAACCTTGATCGATCTTCGCACCGCCGATTTCGACGTAGCCATCCGCTATGGGCGACCGCCCTTCGCCGGCTGTGATCATCGTCCGATCCTGCTCGATGAACTTGTGCCGGTCGCCAGTCCGCAGCTGATCGCTGCTTCCAAGGTCGATGGCCAAGGCCTGCCGGGCGGCGCGCCCTTGTTGCTCGACACCTATTGGACGAGCGACTTCGATGACTGGCTGGCCCGCACCGGTCAGTCGGCGCCTGCCGACATCACGATCCAGACCTTCTCGCTCTATTCGATGGTCGTGGACGCCGCCCTCAACGGTCAGGGCTTCATGATCGGCCATACCGCTCTGGTGTCGGACCTGATCGCCCAAGGGCGTCTGCAGCCGCTCTCGGCCCGGCGCGCCCCAGCCGACAAGCAGTTCTACGTCCTCACCAAAGCATCCGAGCCCTTGTCGGAAGCGACCGACGCCTTCGTCCGATGGCTCGTCGACCAGGGGCAAGAGCGGCCGGCGATCTAGGCGCGCCGACCGCCCCACCCTGCTCAGCGCCCCGTATAGAGCGCCCGAACGTCGGCGCGCATGGCCGCGCCGCTGTCGGCGCGGCTGTAGAACATGTGCCCGCCCGGATAGACCTTGAGCTTCAAGCGCTCCTTGGCGAGCGTGGGCGGGATCTGGTCCGCCACGATCTTGGAGGTCATGTAGGGCGTGGCCAGATCGCCGTAGCCGTGGACGATCAGCACCTTCATTTTCGGGTCGGTGGCGAGCGAGCGCCTGAAGGCGCCGACGGACTCCACCCGCGAGTTGGGAATGTCCCAATTGCCGATGATGTTGCGATTGAGGGCGTGGTAGCGCCCATCGTACTTCCAGCCGATCTGGCGGGTGACCAGGTCCACATAGGCGCTGGACGACGGCCCCACCAAGGCCTCCAAAAGGATGTCGCCGGCGCGCTGATCAGGCGCCCACGGATAGGGATCGTAGCCGGTGACATTGGCCTCGTACCACGAGCCGATCTTGCCTTCGTCGCGATAGGTCTCACGCAGAATGGCCCTGGTCTCGACCCGTCCGCCCCATTGGCGCACCTTGTCCTGCGGCAGGCCGGTATAGGCGGTCACCTTGCTGACAATGCGATCCAGCGCCGCCGGATCGCTCCAGCCCTTCAGCAGGTCGGCGGCGTATTCACCGCGCGCATAGTCCTCGACCTCGGCCATCTGCGCCGCGCTCAAGGCCTTGCCCTGTCGCTCATAGTTGGCCGCCGCCATGGTCGGCAGGGTCACCACCCACTGGATCGGCGAAAGGTCCCCGCCCACCCAGCTTGAGCCGTCGAGCAGCGGCGAGACCATGACCATGCCATTGATACCGACCCCAAGGTCGGTCTGCAGCTTCTCGGTCAGGCGCGGCGCGCGAAAGCCGCCATAGCTTTCGCCGGCGATGTACTTGGGCGAGGTCATTCGCTCGTTCTTGAGCAGCCAGTCGTAGATGACGCGCGACAGGTAGCTGATGTCCTGCTCGACGCCGTAGAAGTTCTTCTTGGTCTCGGCCTCATCGACCAGCGAGCGCGAGAAGCCGGTATTGACCGGATCGATGAAGATCAGGTCGGTGAAGTCGAGCCAGGTATAGGGATTGTCGATCAGCACCGCCGAATCCGACGCCGCATCGCCCTGAGCGCCGAATTGCACCCGCTTGGGTCCGATCGCCCCCATGTGGAGGAAGACCGAGGCCGCCCCCGGGCCGCCATTGAAGGCGAAGGTGATCGGCCGATTGGGGTCTCGCGGACCATCTAGAACGTAGGACGTGTAGACCACCTGGGCGATGGTCCTGTTCTTCTCATCGCGCACCGGCATGGAGCCGGCGGTGGCGGTGTAGGACAGCAGCCGCCCATCCAAGCGTGTGGTCATCTTGGTCGAGGCCGGCGCCGGATAGATCGACGCGTCAAGAACGATGGCCTTGTCCTTGAGGTCTTGCGCCGCCGCGGGCTTGGCGTCCTGCGCCCAGGCGGGGGTAAGAGCGGCCAGGCCCAGGGTCACAGCGACCGCCACGCTCCCCACTCCGCGCTGTTTCAGTCCTTTGGTTTGTCGCATGTGATGCCTTGGCCCCTCGCTTTTATGGAGGGCATGACGCGGGCAAGCGCGACAGCTACGCAAACGACTAATGCTCGTTCTGAGACCGACTTATTCTAGGTCGCCGCAAACTGGCCTGCTCAGACGCCAAGGGGCGCGACCGGCTCTCGCCGATCGCGCCCCTCGTGATCGTCAAGCCTTGCGGCCAGATCAGAAGTTCATGCGCAGGCCCATGCTGACCCGGCGGCCCGACTTTTCGTACATGACCGGGAAGGACGGATCCATCGTGTAGCCGGTGGTCGCCTCGTCGGTGATGTTGATGGCTTCCAGATTGACCTGGATCATGTCGGTGACGTTGTAGCTGACCGAGATGTCGGTCTGGCCGTAGCTGTCGCGCCAGATCGGGTACATCTCGTAACCGATGCCTTCGACGTACTTGTCCTTGTAGTTATAGGACGCGCGCGCCTGGAACCGGTCGTTCCCGTAGTAGAGCGTGACGTTATAGGTGTTGTCGGCGAGGCCGATCGGCGGGGTCGCCACGCCGATGATCGACTGGCCCGTCAAGGAGCTGTCGAGCACGGTGTAGTTGGCGTTGACGCCAAAGCCTTCCAGGCGATCGTGGATCAGACCGAACGGCAGCATGGCCACCAGTTCCACACCGCTGACCTTGTAGGAGCCGTCGGCGTTGACCGGCTGATAGACGTCGAAGTCATAGACGCCGTCGATCGTGCCGTTGGCGTTGTACTTGGTGACGTTGGGGACCGTGCCGGTCAGCTGGCTGCGGACGACGCCCTCAATTTCCTTCCAGAAGTACGAGGCCGCCAGAAGGCCGCCCTCGCCCAGGTACTTTTCAAGACCCACTTCCCACTGCTTGGCGTAGGTCGGCTTCAAGTTCGGGTTGCCGTCGGTGAAGCGGAACGAGTTCCAGCTAGCGGTGCGCTTGTAGGCCAGATCCGTCAGGGCCGGACGGATCAGGGTCTCCGAGGCTGCGGCGCGCAGGATGATGCTGTCGGTCAGGTCGGCGGTGATGTTCAAGCTGGGCAGGAACTTCTTGTAGCTGCCTTCGCTCGACACCGGATCGGGGGTGTAGGTGGTGCCGCCCGTGGGCGTTTGGACCTGATGATAGCCGGCCGAGTTGACCGTGGTGTCGACGTAGCGGCCGCCAGCGTTGATGAACACCGGAACGGTGGCGACATCGAACTTGAAGTCGGCCATGGCGTAGGCGCTCAGGACCTCTTCGGAGACCTCATAGTATTGGCCCACGTCGAACGGCGTGGAGAAGCCGGCGTACCGGAAAGTGCGGCGGGCGTAGTCATTGCTCGCCTGGCTCCAGTTGAGATTGCTGATCGAGTAGCCGCCGCCCGGGACGATGTCGCCGATCGGGGCGATCTGGCTTTCGGCCAGGGTGCGCTTGTTCAGCCACGCGGTGCTGCCAGCGCTGGGGCCTTGGATGTTCAGCTGGCCGTACTGGCGCTCCTTGGTCTTCTTGGTGTAGCGCGCGCCGACTTGGATGTTGTCCAAGGCCGGGAAGAAGCCGAGGTTGAAGTGACGGGTGAAGTCCGCCTGGGCGGCGTACTTGTCGTCGGTGGTCGACTCCAGGGTCGTCTCGTAGGCTTCGAACAGATAGCTGCTCGGCGAGTTGTACATGTCGATCGAGAGCGGGTTGTTGCTCTTGACCGTCTCGCCGCCGCGCGAGGTCCAGCGGGTCCGCGACGGGGCGTAGGCCACGTGTTTTAGGTTGGAGTAGTCTATGGTCTTCTCGGCGCCCGAGTAACCGGCCAGGGCGTTGAACACCCAGTTGTCGCCCTTCCATTGCAGCTCTGTGCCGAACTGAGCGTAATCGGTCTTGGCGATACGCTCCTTGCTCAGGATCTCGTGCTGGGTGGCGGTGTAGGACACGTCCCGCAGGACGACGATGCCGTCGCTGGCCAGCGTCGTCTTGTCGAACGCGTGCACCGTCTCGAAGGTGCTGCGGCTGGAGGCCGAATAGGCCGCCGCATCGTACTCATCTTCGGTTGCGTCAAAGCCGCCGAGCATGGCGTCGAACGACAAGGTGAAGCTGGACGTCGGTTGGTACTGCAGCGACAAGGTGCCGCCCCACTGGTCCTGCTCGTTCAGATAGACGCGGTCGCCGACCTTGTCCTGGAAGATGATCCGGCCGGTGACGTCACGGTTGTCCATGTCGGCGTTCGACAGGTTCAGACCAACGTCGCGCAGCAGCGTCGCGCGGCCTTGGGCTTCACGCGCGCCGCCCGCTTCGAGGAAGCGGAAAGCCGGGCGGAAGTTGACGCCTGAGTTGCTGTCGGTGCGGTTGGTGCGGGTGGCGACCGAGAAGGACGCCAGGGCGCCAAAGTCACCCCAGGTGTTGCTGGCCAGGACCGCGAACTTGGGATCGTACTTCTCGGAGATCGAGTTGTGGGCGCCTTCGGCCGAGACCACCAGTTTGCGGCCCGAATAGTCGAACGGGCGCGCTGTGGTGATGTTGATCGAGCCGGCGATGCCGCCTTCTTCGTCCGAAGCCCGCGGGGACTTTTGGACGGTCACCTGCTGGATGATCTCCGAGGCGAAGATGTCGAACTCGACGTCGCGGCCGCCGCTGCCCGAGGCGGTGGCCAGCTTGTTGATCGAGACGAAGGTGAATTCGCTAGGCAGGCCGCGCACCATGACCCGGCTGCCCAGGCCCTTGTTGCGCTCGATGGTCACGCCTGGGATGCGCTGCAGCGCTTCGGCCAGGTTCTGTTCGGGGAAGTTTGCCACGTCGGTGGCGACGATGGAGTCGGAGAAGCCGACCGCGTCGCGCTTCAGATCAACGGCCTGCTCCAAGCTTTTGCGATAGGTGCCGGTGACGATGATCTCTTCGACCGAGTCAGCAGCGCTCGGCGCGGCTTGGGCCAGAGCGACAAACGGCGATGCAGCCACAACGGCGAACGCCGTCGTGCCAAGGATTCGATTTCTCATAGTCTTCCCCTAGCAAGTATATTTCGCCCCCATCGCGGAGGACCTGCTGGGTCGCGGCCTAACGTCGCGTCGTTGTGCGCTCAAGTCAAAGTTTTATGACAGTACATATTATATATAGATTCATTTTTACGCCTCGATTGCCGCACCGTTGTTTACAACAAAATTGCGACAATCAAAATTCAGACGCGTGAATTGAGATCCAATGCGATCGCTTTTCATCGAAGCATGCAAATCAGTGACAGAATTAGAAAACGCCCCGGAGATCGCTCTCCGGGGCGTCCTGTCTCGAAGGCTGTGAGGATCAGCCCAACGCGCCGTGAGCCAGCACCGCGAGCAGCAGTAGGGCCACGATGTTGGTGATCTTGATCATCGGGTTCACCGCCGGGCCGGAGGTGTCCTTATAGGGATCGCCTACGGTGTCGCCGGTCACCGCGGCCTTGTGGGCTTCAGAGCCCTTGCCGCCGTAGTTGCCCTCTTCGATGTACTTCTTGGCGTTGTCCCAAGCGCCGCCGCCCGAGGTCATCGAGATGGCGACGAAGAGGCCGGTAACGATCACGCCCATCAGCATCGCCCCCAGGGCCGAGAAGGCGTCAGCCTTGCCAGCGATGGCGTTGATGACGAAGAACAGCACAATCGGCGACACAACCGGCAGCAGCGACGGCACAATCATCTCGCGGATCGCCGCCTTGGTCAGGATGTCCACCGCCTTGCCGTATTCGGGCTTGGCCTTGAACTCCATGATGCCGGGGATGTCTCGAAACTGCCGGCGCACCTCTTCCACCACGGCCTGAGCGGCGCGGCCCACGGCTGTCATCGCCATGCCGCCGAACAGGAAAGGCAGCAGGCCGCCAAACAGCAGGCCCACGACCACGTAGGGGTTGGAAAGATCAAAGGCCACCGCCCCTACCCCCTCGAAGAACGAGCCCGGCGCGGCGTTGGCCGAGAAGTACTTCAGATCCTCAGTATAGGCCGCAAACAGCACCAGAGCGCCCAGACCCGCCGAGCCGATGGCGTAGCCCTTGGTCACCGCCTTGGTGGTGTTGCCGACGGCGTCCAGGGCGTCGGTCGACACTCGCACTTCACCGGGAAGACCGGCCATCTCGGCGATGCCGCCGGCGTTATCGGTCACCGGCCCAAACGCGTCCAAGGCGACGATGAAGCCGGCCAGGGACAACATTGTCGTGGTGGCGATAGCGATGCCGAAAAGGCCCGCCAGGCCGTAGGTGACGATGATGCCGGCGATGATCACCAGGGCCGGAGCCGCGGTGGACTCCAGCGACATGGCCAGGCCTTGGATCACGTTGGTGCCGTGACCGCTGACCGACGCCTTGGCCACCGACTTGACCGGCCGAAAGCCCGTGCCGGTGTAGTATTCGGTGATCACCACGATGGCCGCCGTCACCGCCAGGCCCGCGAGCCCGCAGTAGAAGAGCTCCATCGCGCCGAAGGTCTTGTCGCCCACGGTGACGGAGCCGGTGACCAGATCGTTGATCACCCACCAGACCGCGCCGGTGGACAGCACGCCGGTGACGATCAGCCCCTGATAGAGGGCGCCCATGATGTTGTTCTTCTTACCCAGGCGGACAAAGAAGGCGCCGATGATCGAGGTGACGATGCACACGCCACAGATGGCCAGCGGCAGCAGCATCATGGTGGAGACCACATCCGTGCCGCGGAAGAAGATGGCGGCCAGCACCATGGTCGCCACGGTCGTCACCGCATAGGTCTCGAAGAGGTCGGCGGCCATGCCGGCGCAGTCGCCGACATTGTCGCCCACATTGTCGGCGATGGTGGCGGCGTTGCGGGGGTCATCTTCGGGGATCCCAGCCTCGACCTTGCCGACCATGTCGCCGCCGACATCCGCGCCCTTGGTGAAGATCCCGCCGCCCAGACGGGCGAAGATCGAGATCAGGCTGGCGCCGAAGCCCAGAGCCACCAAAGCGTCGACGACTTCTCGGCTTGTCGGCTCAAAGCCGAGGTGATGGGTGAGGACGATGTAGTAACCGCTGACGCCCAGCAGTGCGAAGCCCGCCACCAGCATGCCGGTGACAGCCCCGGAGGTGAACGCCAGGGACAGGCCCTTGGCGAGACTTTCGGACGCCGCCTGCGCCGTGCGCACATTGGCGCGCACCGAGATCAGCATGCCGGCGAAGCCAGCGAGGCCAGACAGCACCGATCCCACGACAAAGCCCAGAGCGGCCCATTGTCCGATCAGGAACCAGACGATGGCGAGGATGACGACCCCGACGATGCCGATGGTGGTGTACTGCCGGCGCAGATAGGCCTGCGCGCCTTCTTGGATCGCCGCAGCGATCTCCTGCATTCGCGCATTGCCCGGGGAGGCGCGCATAAGCATGGCCGTCTGGACGACGCCGTAGAGCACCGCCAGAAATCCGGCCGCAACGACCAGTGTGAGACTCATATGATGTTTCGCCCCTTCGTGCGTTTCCTCACGCGGGGGCGCGTCTCGCCTAGGTAGTGCTGGCGAACGCTCGGCCTTAAGGCCTGTCACCCCACGCAACCCTGAAGTCGAACGCGAACAGCGTTCGACCTTGGGACGTTTGCAAATAAGCCGGGGCGGCGCAACCGCGCTAAGCGGTTGCGCCTATAGAAGCCTTAGCGGGGACGAATGTTCTCGGCCGCCGCGTCAGCGGCGTTGCCCACGCTCTTGGCGGCGTCGGAAGCCAATTCAGCCACTTGGCTGACCGCCGCGGTCTCGACGTTTTCGCGGCGGTTCTGGTTGATCAGGAAGAAGCCGCCGATGGCGACGACGGCGATCAGCGCGATGGCCATCAGCACGCCGCCAAAGCCCATGCCGCCGCGCTCAACGACGGTCGTGCCGCCGCCACGTTCGATCACGCGCTCGCGCACCACGCCATCTTCGGTCTCAGTCACTCGTTCGGTCGTCATAGGCCAATCCTCCGTTGGGTCCTGGCGACCTCAACGGACGGAAGCGACCCGCGTTCCGCTAGTGCGCGGCGGCGGTCTTGGTCGAGGGGGCTTTCAGGTAGCGGCGGGGCTTTTGGCTAATGATGGTCACGGGCCCCGTCGCCTTGGCGCCCAGCACCTGCACGGCGGCTTGCTTCACGGCGGCCTTCAGGCGGGCTTCGTCGATCTCCTGAACGTCATCCTTCTTACCGAAAGGCGTGCGGTAGGAGGCGCGGATGATCGCATCGCGCAGCATCGGCTCCTTTTGCTTCAGCACGGCGAAGTCGGAGCCTTCAGTCAGATCCACACGCAGGCGAACAAAGACGTAGTTGACCAAGGCGCCGTTGACGACGATCGGCAGGGCCACGGCGGCGACATCGACCCACGGGCCGTTCTTGCCCTTGTCCTCGGCATCTTCGGACTTCTTGGCCCCGCCACCGCCCGAGCGGGCGTGCGCAGCCGTGGCCGCGGTCAGCGTCAGACCGGTCAAAAAGGCGCGTCGCAGCATGGGCGTCCCCGAAAGTTGCGCCCTGCATAACCCAGCGAGGGTTTCGTTAGTCTTGCTGCTCAGTTGCGCTCTGTCCGAGGGGACGCCGCTAGCCCAAGGAAAATCATCACGGCCTGATTGAGGCGCACCATGTCCTCGTCATCCATTCGACCTATCCGACCACCAAGTTTCGTCTTGGGCACGGTGGTGATTTTGTCGACCATCAGACGGCTATGTGAACGAAGACCATTACGAGTGTTGGGTTCTACCAACAGCCGAAACAACGGCGCTTCTGAGGGATTGGTCGTGAGAGCACAGACGGTGATGGAGTTGGTGGCGTCGAAGCTGTCTTCTTGAATGATGACGACAGGACGCGGCTTGCCGGCGTAGTCCTTTCCGCCAGCGACAGTCCAGACTTCACCGCGCCTCATTCTTCATCCCAGTCGGAGATCGCGTCGACAAAGGCCTGATCATCCTGCTCATGAGCGCTTGAGGCGACAACTGCAGATTGACGATGGGCCTCAGCCTTGAAGGCTGCTGCACGGACATCGGGAACCCAGATTTGGATTGGTCGAAGGCCCTGCGCCCGAAGCCGCGCGCGATGTTCGCTCACCTTGGTGCGGGAAGACTTCGGGGCCGAGGGGGTAGCTGTTCCCATAACCTACTCCTCAATTGGTTACATGTAACCTAGCACGAAGCAGCAGGCTCGCCAACTGAAGCATATCCGCTCGTCAGTTGGCTTCCCCATGCCGCCACCCAGCGTGCTCCACAGGAACAATCTCGTCGAGAACGTGGGCTTCAACGCCCTCCCCCGCCTCGAAATGGCCAACGACCGTCACGGGGACATCCACGGCCAGATCGGTGAAGACGGCAAGATGCTCGGGCGGCACGGCGCAGACGAGCTCATAGTCATCGCCGCCGGTCGCCAGTTGCAGGAGCTTGTCGGCCTTGGCCTCGCTCCATACGCCGCCGATGAACGACCGCGGGATGCGCTGCAGATCCACGACGGCTTTCAAACCACTGGCCTTGGCGACGTGACCGACATCGGCCAGCAGGCCGTCCGAGACGTCGGCCGCCGCATTGGCGAGCTCCAGGGCCCTGCGCATGCCCAGACGAGGTTCAGGAAGCCTGTAGCGCGCAAGCAGCTCACCCTCGGGGTCGCCAACCTCGCCCAAAGCGGCCTGAAGGCTCAGCCATCCGTCGCCGATGTAGCCGGTCACCACCACCAGATCGCCGGCCTTGGCCCCGTCGCGGCGAATCATGCCGCCCGAGGACACCCAACCCAGCAGGGTCGCGCTGACCACGAGAGGCCCGTCGGTGGAGACGGTGTCTCCACCGAGCAGGCGAAGATCAAAAAGCTCGCCGTCCTGCGCGAGGCCCTTGGCGAAGGCCTCGCGCTCGGCCCAGCCGTCGCTACGACGCCAAGCCGTCGCCAGAAGATAGCCAAACGGCTCTGCGCCCTTGGCGGCCAGATCGGAGAGGTTGGTGCGCAAAAGCTTCCTGGCGACCGTATCCAAGGGATCGGTGGGCAGAAAGTGGACCCCTTCGACAAGGGCGTCCTTGGTCAGCACCAGATCGTAGCCGGGACGCGACGGCAAAACCGCCGCGTCATCCAGCAGATCGAGGGCTTCTGGCGCGCCGCGGGTCAGCGGGCGCAAAAGCCGGGCGATGGTCTCAAACTCGTCGGCCATAACGGCCCTCCCGAGCCTGCCTTGGCTCAGCTCGTGCGGGCGTCCTTGGCGATGCCGTCCAGGGCGCCGTTGACGAAGCCGGCTTCCGGCCCTTCGAAGAACGACTTTGCGATGTCGACATACTCGTCGATCGCCACCTCGACCGGCACGTCTGGCCGGTTGATCAGCTCAAAGGCCCCGGCCCGCAGGATGGCGCGCAAGGTCGCGTCAACCCGCTCCAGGCGCCAGTTGGTCGCCAGGCGGCTGGTGATGGCCTTGTCGATCTTGGCCTGCTGGCCGACGACGCCGCGCACCAGGTCGGCGAAGAACTCCTCGTCGGCCCCGGCCAGACGCACGTCCTCGCTCAGGTCGCGGTCGAAGCGGTGCTCGGAGAACTCGCGCACCACGGCTTCGACACCCGTGCCGGCGGTCTCCATCTGGTACAGGGCCTGGACGGCGGCCAGGCGGGCCACAGAGCGGGCTTGGCGGGGCGGCGTCGCGTTCATCGACCGGCTCCGCCCAGCAGACGCTGCTTCAGCGCGATCATCTCCAGGCAGGCCTTGGCCGCGCCGCCGCCTTTATCGGCTTCCGACACGCGGGCGCGCGCCCAGGCCTGGTCCTCGTCCTCGACGGTCAGGATGCCGTTGCCGATGGCCAGGCGCTTGCCCACGGCCAGGTCCATCAGGGCCCGGGCCGATTCGTTGCAGACAACGTCGAAGTGATAGGTCTCGCCGCGGATCACGCAGCCCAGGGCCACGTAGCCGTCGTAGCGCTGGCCCACGGGGCGGCCGCCGCCCTCCTCCGCCATGGCGATGACCGCCGGGATCTCCAGCGCGCCGGGCACCGAGACCACGTCGAATTCCGCGCCGAACGCCTCGATGGCGTTGGTCGCGCCGCGCAGGAGTTCGTCGGAGATGCCGGAATAGAACCGTCCCTCGACGATCAGAACCCGGATCTTGTCTTCCACCATAAGCTTCTATTCCTCGGTCGGGATCGGCGCCCGGCCGATGATCTTCAGGCCGTATCCTTCGAGCGCCGCCGGTTTGAACTGACTCGAGGTGAGCAAGACCATTTCCCGCACCCCGAGGTCCAGCAGGATTTGCGCCCCGACGCCGTAGTCGCGCAAGGCGTTCGTTTTATGCAGGTCCTCGGCGGGGGTCCCGTAGCGCTCCGACATCCAGGCTGGATTGGGATCTCGGATGAACACCGCCACCCCTGGGCCGTCATGCGCGCCCAAGGCGCGCAAGGCGTTGGGGACATAGTCGCGGCGGGCATCCACGTGACCGAGCATGTCGGCGGCGAAGTCGACCTGGTGCATGCGCACCAGGGTCGGCACATCGCTTTCGCTACGCCCCTTCACCAGGGCCACGTGTTCGCTGCGGTCGATGGCGTTGCGATAGACGATCATCCGGAAGGCGCCGCCGTAGACGCTTTCGAACGGCGTCTCGACCACGCGCTCCACGCAGCGCTCGGTGCGGCGGCGATAGGCGATCAGGTCGGCGATGGTGCCGATCTTCAGGCCGTGCAGCTGGGCGAAGGCCACCAGGTCCGGCAGGCGGGCCATGGACCCGTCGTCGTTCATCACCTCGCAGATCACCGCCGCCGGGTTGAGCCCGGCCAAGCGCGAGATGTCGACCGAAGCCTCTGTATGGCCGGCGCGGACCAGCACGCCGCCGTCCTTGGCCACCAGCGGGAAGACATGTCCGGGCGATACGATGTCGTCCGCCGCCTTGGTCGGGTCCACCGCGACGGCGATGGTGTGGGCGCGGTCATGGGCGGAAATGCCCGTGGTCACGCCTTCGCGCGCCTCGATCGAGATGGTGAAGGCCGTGCCGTGGCCGCTCTCGTTCTGATGCGCCATGGGCGGCAGGCGCAGGCCCCGCGCCCGCTCGCCGGTGATCGACAGGCAGATCAGGCCCCGCGCGTGCTTGGCCATGAAGTTGATCTGTTCGGGCGTCGCAAACTGCGCGGGGATGATCACATCCCCCTCGTTCTCGCGGTCCTCGGCGTCCACCAGGATATAGGGACGGCCGTTGCGGGCGTCCTCGATGATGTCCTCGATGGGCGAGATGGGGATATCGGAACTCATTGGGCCGTCTCCTGCCAGCGCGCGAGGTATCGCGCCAGCATGTCGATCTCGAGGTTCACCCTGTCGCCGGCTTTCAGCGCGCCCAGCGTGGTGACCTCGAAGGTGTGCGGGATGATGTTGAGGTGGAAGACGTCGTCCTCCACCGCGTTGACCGTCAGGGACACGCCCTCCACGGCGATGGAGCCCTTCTGGGCGATGTAGCGATGCAGCGGGCGCGGCGCGCGGACGCGGAAATGGTGCGATCCGCCGACCACCTCGATGCTCACCACCTCGCCGACGCCGTCCACGTGGCCGGACACCACGTGGCCGCCCATCTCGTCGCCCAGGCGGGCGGAGCGCTCGAGGTTCACGCGCGAGCCTTCGCTCCAGGTCCCCAGGGTGGTCTTGGACAGGGTCTCGTCGGAGACTTCCACCGCGAACCAGCCCTCGCCCTTCTCCACCACCGTCAGGCAGCAGCCGGCGTGAGCGATGGACGCGCCGATATCCACCGTCGACAGGTCGAAGACAGTCTCGATCTCGTAGCGGCGGTCGCGATCGGTGTCGCGCACGGCGCGGACACGGCCGATGTCGGTGACGATTCCGGTGAACATCTAGAGCCTCTCGTACCGCTCCCAAAGGTCGTCGCCGAGCGTGGCGGCCGCGACCCGTTTAAACCTCGGCGCATCGGCCAGCGCCTCGACGGCCAGGGCGCCCACGCCGGGCCGCCCTTCGCCGCCCAGCACCACCGGCGCCCTAAACCACTCCATCACATCGACCAGACCGCAGCGCAGGAAGCTCGACGCCACCTGACCGCCGCCCTCGACGAACAGCTTTTCGATCCCCTGCCCGGCTAAGGTCTGCATGGCCGCCGGCAGATCGACCCGCTCGCCCGTCGCCGGGATTTGCAGCACCCGCACCCCAGCGTCAGTCAAGCGCGACTGCGCCGGCTGCGTCGTCAGTACGTAGGTAGGGATCTGGCGCGCCGTCGCCACAAGCTTGCAGGTTTGAGGCAGCCTCTGACGGCTATCCAGCACAATGCGCGACGGCTGCTTGCCCTCATAGCCGGCCGTGCGGACGGTCAGCTCGGGATCATCGGCCAGGGCCGTCTCGACCCCGACCAGCACCGCATCGTGCCGCGAACGAAGGCGATGCACCGTCTCGCGCGCGGCCGAGCCGGTGATCCAGCGGCTCTCGCCGGACGCGGTCGCGATCCGCCCGTCCAGGGAGGTGGCCAATTTCAGGGTCACGAACATCGCCGGCTTGGGCATGGCCGATCAGGCCTCGTCGCCCTCGTTGAGGCCTTCATCACCGAGGAATTTGGCGAAGTCCTCCCCATCGCGGAAGTCGCGATAGACCGAGGCGTAGCGGACATAGGCCACGTCATCGAGGCTTTTCAGCCCCTTCATGACCAGCTCGCCGACCACGTGCGACTGCAGTTCGGTCTCGCCCATGCTTTCCAGCTGGCGGACGATGCCGTTGACCATGCGCTCGACCCGCTCGGGGTCCACCGGCCGCTTGCGAAGCGCGATGGACAAGGAGCGCATCAGCTTGTCACGGTCGAACGGCGCGCGTCGACCCGACCGTTTGACGATGATCAGCTCACGCAGCTGCACCCGCTCGAAGGTTGTGAAGCGGCCGCCGCACTCGGGACACAGGCGACGCCGACGGATGGCCGCCCCATCTTCCGACGGGCGGCTGTCCTTCACCTGGCTTTCGGCATGTCCGCAGAACGGGCAACGCATAGATCTGGCCCCTCCGGCCCCTTATGAACGCTATTAAGCGTAGATGGGGAAGCGCGCCGTCAAGGCCAAGACTTGCTCGCGCACCTTGTCCTCGACCGCGCCGTTGCCGTCCGCGCCGTTCTTGGCGAGACCCTCGACCACTTCGGCGATCAGCTGGCCGACCAGGCGGAACTCTTCCACGCCAAAGCCGCGGGTGGTCCCCGCCGGGGTGCCGACGCGGATGCCCGAGGTGATGGTGAAGGGCGCGGTGTCGAACGGCACGCCGTTCTTGTTGGTGGTGATGTTGGCGCGCTCCAGGCTGTGTTCGGTGTCACGGCCGTTCACGCCCTTGGGGCGTAGGTCCACCAGCATCAGGTGGCTGTCCGTGCCGCCCGAGACGATGTTGACACCGCCAGCCTGCAGCGCGTCGGCCAAGGCCTTGGCGTTGTCGACGACCTGCTTGGCGTAGGCCTTGAACGACGGTTGCAGCGCTTCGCCGAAGGCCACGGCCTTTGCGGCGATCACGTGCTCCAGCGGGCCGCCTTGCAGACCCGGGAACACCGCCGAGTTGATCTTCTTGGCGATGGCTTCGCTGTTGGTCAGCACCATGCCGCCGCGCGGGCCGCGCAAAGTCTTGTGGGTGGTGGTGGTCACCACGTCGGCGTGCGGCACGGGGTTGGGATAGACGCCGCCGGCCACCAGGCCCGCGAAGTGCGCCATGTCCACCATCAGGTAGGCGCCGACGCTGTCGGCGATTTCGCGGAACTTGGCGAAGTCGATGATGCGGCTATAGGCGCTGCCGCCGGCGATGATGAGCTTCGGCTTTTCCTTGGCCGCGATCTCGGCGACGGTGTCGTAGTCGATCTGCTGGTCCTGAGTGCGCACGGTGTAGGACACCGGCTTGAACCACTTGCCCGACTGGTTGGCCGGGCTGCCGTGCGTCAGGTGCCCGCCCGCCGCCAGATCCATGCCCAGGAACGTGTCGCCCGGCTGCAGCAGCGACATGAACACCGCCTGGTTGGCCTGCGAGCCCGAGTGCGGCTGGACGTTGGCGAAGGCGGCGCCGAAGATCTGCTTGGCGCGGTCTATGGCCAGCTGCTCGATCTCGTCGACGAACTCGCAACCGCCGTAATAGCGCTTGCCCGGATAACCCTCGGCGTACTTGTTGGTCAGGATCGAGCCTTGAGCCTCCAGCACGGCGCGGCTGACGATATTCTCCGACGCGATCAGTTCGATCTGGTTTTGCTGGCGCTTCAGCTCCTGGCCGATGCGGTCGAAGATGGCTTTGTCGGCAGTGGCGAGATCGGCGGAGAAAAAGGCGCTCATGGGGAGATTCCTTGCGGCTTGGGCGGGCGCCCCCTCTTTAAACCGACATCTGCGCGGATCAATCGGAACCTATCGGCAAGCGCTGCGTTAGCGGTCGACCCGGTTCAGATTTTCCTGCCTTTTCCGGGCCTGTTCGCGTGGAAGGGGGATTTCATCTGATGGCGTCATTGGACGAGAACGAAACCGGCAACCTGTCCGACCAGGACATCTTGTCGCTCAGCGCCGATATCGTGGCCGCCTATGTGGGTCAAAA
Organism: Caulobacter sp. 73W; assembly: GCF_041021955.1. Lineage (GTDB taxonomy): Bacteria > Pseudomonadota > Alphaproteobacteria > Caulobacterales > Caulobacteraceae > Caulobacter. Next base: position 3,842,658 of record NZ_CP158375.1, on the reverse strand, counting down.
CACCGTGGCGGCCAACGCGCTGCCTGACCTGATCCGCTCCGTCCACAGCACGCTTTCCAACCTCGGCGAAGCCGAGCCCCCCGCTCCGGCCGAAAAGCAGAAGCCGGCCGTGCCGATCAGCCGCTCGATCGCCAACGACTACATCGTCTGCCTGGAAGACGGTAAGCGGCTGAAGATGCTGAAGCGCTACCTGCGCTCGCGCTACGACATGAGCCCCGACGACTATCGCCGCAAATGGGGCCTGCCGGCCGACTACCCGATGGTCGCCCCCGCCTATGCCGCCCGGCGCTCCGACTTCGCCAAGCAGATCGGCCTTGGCCGCGGCGTCCGGCGCAAGCGCTAGTTCCTGATACGCAAAATGGCCGGGTCTCCCCGGCCATTTCCATATTCAGCGCTGTTTGCCGGCTCAGGCCGCGTAGCCGCCCATGCGGGCCACGTTGCAGTGGGCCCACAGCTTCTCCATGGCCTTCACCAGATCGCGCATCATCGCGTCGGTGTGGGCCGGAGACGGCGTAAAGCGCAGGCGCTCGGTGCCGCGCGGCACGGTCGGATAGTTGATCGGCTGCACATAGATGCCGTGATCGGACAGCAGCATGTCGGAGATCATCTTGCAGTGGACGGGATCGCCCACCAGCACCGGCACGATGTGGCTGACCGACGGCATGACCGGCAGGCCGGCGTCGGCCATCATCTTCTTCAGGGTCGCGGCGCGCTCCTGGTGAGCGACGCGCAGCTCGTTGTGCTCTTTCAGGTAACGCACGCTCGCGGCGGCGCCGGCCATCAGGGACGGCGGCAGCGAGGTGGTGAAGATGAAGCCCGCGGCGTAGAGGCGGACGGCGTCGACCATGTCGGAGTTGCCGGCGATGTAGCCGCCCATGACGCCAAAAGCCTTGCCAAGCGTGCCCTCGACGATGTCGATGTCGCCCATGACGCCGTCGCGCTCGGCCACGCCGGCGCCGCGCTCGCCGTACATGCCCACGGCATGCACTTCATCGAGATAGGTCAGGGCGCCGTACTTCTTGGCCAGTGCGATGGTCCCGGCGATGTCGGCGATGTCGCCGTCCATCGAATAGACGCTCTCGAAGGCGATCAGCTTGGGACGATCCGCCGGCGAGGCCGCCAGCAGTTCTTCCAGGTGCTCCAGGTCGTTGTGACGGAACACGTGGCGCTCGCAGCCGCCGTTGCGGATGCCGGCGATCATCGAGGCGTGGTTCAGGGCGTCCGAATAGATGATCAGGCCCGGCAGGATCTTCTGCAGGCTCGACAGGGTCGCCTCGTTGGCCACGTAGCCCGAGGTGAAGACCAGCGCCGATTCCTTCTGGTGAAGGTCGGCCAACTCCAGCTCCAGCTCGACGTGCTGGTGCGTGGTGCCCGAGATGTTGCGCGTGCCGCCCGAGCCCGAGCCGTGCGCGTCGATGGCCGCGTGCATGGCGTCCATGACCACCGGGTTCTGGCCCTGGCCGAGATAGTCATTCGAGCACCAGACCACGACGTCCTGCTCACCCCCGTCCGGGCGCGTCCAGGTGGCACGCGGGAAGTGGCCCTGCTGACGCTTCAGGTCGGCGAAGACCCGATAGCGGCCCTCCGAACGGACCTGTTCGACGGCGTTCTTGAAAGCGGCTTTGTAATCCATGACGACGATGCTCGGCGATGCCAGCGGGGGATTCATTGATCCCTCTCAATATGGCGCGGCTTTTCGCATGCTGTTTGTAGATTTGTCCACAAAACGAGACCGGTTATTCGCCAATCGACGCGAAAATGTCGCGGAAGCCGCGAGCGGTTCTCAACTAAGCTCGCCAAGTCGTCCGCGCAGCATCTGCAACACGGCCGAGAAGTCCTTCTTCCCGTAACCTTGGGTGTCGAACAGCGCATACAGCGCCTGCGCCTGCGCGCCCAGCGGCGTCGTCCCGCCGGCCTTTGCGGCGGCGTCCTGCGCCAACTTCAAGTCCTTCAGCATCATGGCGGTCGCAAAACCGCCCTCGTAGCCCCGATCGGCCGGCGTCTGCGGCCCCACGCCCGGCACCGGGCAGTAGGTGCTGACCGACCAGCAGTTCCCCGACGACTGGCTCGCCACGTCGAAGAACCGGTCCGCCGCCAGGCCCAGCTTCTCGGCCAGGGCGAACGCCTCGCACGTCCCGAGCATGGAGATGCCCAGCAGCATGTTGTTGCAGATCTTGGCCGCCTGCCCCGCCCCGGACGAACCGGCGTGGATCACCGCGCGCGCCATGGGCGCCAAAGCCGCCTCGACATCCGCGAACACCGCGTCCTCGCAGCCGACCATGAAGGCCAGGGTCCCGGCGTCCGCCGCCATGACGCCGCCGCTGACCGGGGCGTCGGCGACGCGATAGCCCGCCGCCCTCGCCTGTTCGGCCACGGCGCGGGCGCTTTCCACGTCGATGGTGGAGCAGTCGATCAGCAGGGCTGACTTCGCCGCCTTGCCCAGGATCGTCTCGGCATAGACCGACCGCACGTGCGGGCCGGCGGGCAGCATGGTGATGACTACGTCCGCATCGGCCACGGCTTCGGCCGCCGAACCGGCCGCCCGGCAGCCGGCCTCGACAGCCCGGGCCACCGCGGCCTCGGACAGGTCGAAGGCGGCGATCTGGTGACCGGCCTTGGCTTGATTGGCGGCCATGCCGCCGCCCATGGCCCCCAGGCCGATGAACGCGATACGCATCAACTCACTCCCTGCGACACTTTTTGTTTTTCCGCCACTTATTGCGGTTTCTTGAACTTTAGAACGAACTGGTCTGTCTTGCCTCGGATCGACGGATCGAACACCGAAGCCGTCAGCGGATCATTGGGATTGGCCAATAGGCCGCTCTCGCCCGCCAGCACGAAACCCGCCTGCTGAATTTCCTCGATGGCGGCAGCCTTGGCGATGCGGTGCTGTTCGGCCGCGCCCATCAGGCCGGAGGACGGCAGAGCCGCATGGTCGATGACCATATAGGTCCCGCCCGGCTTCAGCGCCTTGAACACCGCCGCGTTGAAGGCGACGGCCGTCCCCGGCGGCGCGAACTTGCCGTGCAGGTCGTGATAGTTCTGGGACGTCCACACCAGGTCCAGCGGCTCTGGCGCGCCGAAGCGGGCGTTGGTGTCGGACGAGGTCACGACGTTGCCCAGCGCCGGATCGGCCGCCAGGGCCTGGCCGTCGGTCAGGTACTTGGGTGCGATCTTGACGATCTCGGCCGGGACATAGGCGTAGACCTTGCCCGTCGATCCCACCGCCTTCGACAGAATGCGGGTGAAATAGCCGCCGCCGGGCATGTACTCCCCGACCTTGTCGCCCGTCTCCACCCCGGCCCAGACCAGCAGCTGGCCCGGATGGCGTTCAGCGTCGCGGGCCTTGTCGGCCGCCGGGCGGGCCGGATCAGCCAAGGCCCTGGCGATGACGTCGGGTTGCGCGTACGCCGCGCCGCAGGACAGGAACGCCGCCGTCGCGGCCACCAGGATCGAACCACGAAGCATCACACTGTCCCCTACTTTGCTTGGCCTTACCGGCCAGCCGTGCGCGGCTTGCGGAACTTGTAGACGAACTGGTCGACCCGCCCGGCGTCAGGGGCGAGCGCATTGCTGCGATAGGTGTCGGCCGTGGTGCGCAGCACCGGGCTTTCCCCCTCGAACACGAAGCCGGCCTTGACCACGTCGGCGCGGACCGTGGCCGGGTCGATGCGGTTCAGGTTCTCGGCGCCCTGAGCCGCCGTGCCGGCCGGGGCCATGGCGTCGACGACCAGGAACACGCCGCCCGGCTTCAGCGAGTTCGAAGACCTTGCGGTTGATGGCCACCACGTTCGGCGAGCCGAGCAGGCGCGTATAGTGATAGTGATAGGTCCCCACCGACAGCACCGCGTCCAGCTTCTCCGGCGCGCCGAAGTTCGGCAGGGTGTTCAGCACCATCTCCACATTGCCGTAGGCCGGATCGTCGGCGATCCCCGCCACGGCCGGCTTGCGGTTGGCCAGCTTGGTCAGCTCGTCCGGGACATAGGTGTAGACCTTGCCCGTCGGCCCGACCGCCCGCGACAGGATACGGGTGTAATAGCCGTCGCCCGGGATCAGGTCGGCCACCTTGGCGCCGCTGCGCACGCCGGCGAAGGCCAGGACCTCGGCGGGACGGCGCAGATCATCGCGGCGGACGTCGGCCTCCGGACGCTTGGGGTCTTCCAGGGCGCGGACCAGCGGATCACCGCCGCCCATCGGCCGCCCGGCTCCCGGCGGCGGGGCCGACGGAGCGGTGGCGCAGGCCGTCACCAGCAGGGCGGCGGCGAGGCAGAGGAGCGGTTTACGCATGGAGGTGTTCCCTTCGGACCGGACGTTTCTTCGTTTGCCCGCCAGACTAGACCACGGCGACCGCTACGTCAGCGGCGTCCACGCCTCGTCGGCCGGCAATGGCGCGAAGATTTCGTCGAGCATCGACTCTGTGACCGCATCAAGGCGATCAGGGTTCCATTTGGGCGATCCGTCCTTGTCGACGATCACCGCCCTCACCCCCTCCAGGAAGTCGTGCCGCCGCACGACCCGCGCGCCGATGGCGTATTCCATGGCCATGTTGTCGGCGAAGTCGTCCATCCGACCGCCCAGCTTCAGTTGGCGGAAGGCCACCTTCAGGGTCTGGGGCGACTTGGTCTTCAGCGTCTCAAGCTGCGCCGCGGCCCACTCGCCGCCTTGGGCCTCCAGCGCCGCGACAATGCCCTCCACCGACGTCATGGCGAAGGTGTCGGACACCACCGCCAGATTGTCGGCCAGGGGCGCATGGCCCGGATCGGCGTCGATCTGCGCCAGCAGGCTCTCGATATCGGCCGGATCGGCGATGATCGCCGCCTTCAGGGCATCAAGATCGGCGCTCTGCACATAGTCGGTGGCGACGCCCAGGATCAGGCAGTCCGCCGCCTTGATCCGCGCGCCGGTCAGGGCCAGCCAAAGCCCGGTCTTGCCCGGCAAGCGCGGCAGGAACCAGCCGCCGCCCACATCCGGGAACAGGCCGATGCCCGTCTCCGGCATGGCGAAGGTCGTCCGCTCCGTGGCGATGCGGTAGGCGCAGGGCATGGCGAGGCCGACACCGCCGCCCATGACGACGCCGTCCATCACCGCCGCGACCGGCTTGCCGTAGGTGAACAGCAGGTGGTTCAGCCGGTACTCGGTGTGGAAAAAGGCCATGGCCTCCTTGCCGTCCTTCGCCCCGCTTTGCGCAAGCATGCGGATGTCGCCGCCGGCGCAGAAGCCGCGCTCGCCCGCGTGGTCCAGGAGGACCAGCTCCACCGCAGGATCGCTGCGCCAGGCCTGCAGCGCGGCGATCATCGCCTCGCACATGGACAGGTTCAGGGCGTGCAGCGCCTTGGGCCGGTTCAGGGTGATCCGCCCGACCTTGCCCTCGATGCGGGTGATGACTTCGGGTTCGGCGGTCATTGGCGGAACATCTCACGGCTGACGATCACGCGCATGATCTCATTGGTGCCTTCCAGGATCTGGTGCACCCGCAGGTCGCGGACGATGCGCTCCAGGGGGTAGTCCTGCAGATAGCCATAGCCGCCGTGCAATTGCAGAGCGTCGTTGGCGACCGAAAACCCGGCGTCGGTGGCGAAGCGCTTGGCCATGGCGCACAGCTTGGTGGCCTGCGGGTCTTGTCTGTCCAGGGCGTCGGCGCCCCGGCGCACCATCAGCCGCGCGGCCTCCAGCTCGGTCGCCATGTCGGCGATCTTGAACTGCAGGGCCTGGAACTCCTTCAGCGGCCGGCCAAACTGGTTGCGGGTCTCCATGTAGGCCTTGGCGGTGTCGAGGGCGAAACCCGCCCCGCCCAGCGAGCAGGACGCGATGTTCAGCCGCCCGCCGTCCAGGCCCATCATGGCGAAGCGGAAGCCGTCTCCCTCGGCCCCGATGCGGTTCTCCACCGGCACACGGACATTGTCGAAGTTCACCTGGGCGGTGGGCTGGGCGTTCCAGCCCATCTTCTTCTCGTTGGTGCCGAAGGTCAGGCCCTCCCAGCCCTTCTCGACCACGAAGGCCGACACGCCCTTGGGGCCGTCGCCGCCGGTACGGGCCATGACCACATAGACGTCGGACACGCCGGCGCCGCTGATGAAGGCCTTGGAGCCGTTCAGAACGTAATGGTCGCCTTCCAGCTTGGCGGAGGTGCGCATGGAGGCCGCATCCGAGCCGCTGCCCGGCTCGGTCAGGCAGTAGCTGGCGATCAGCTCCATGGTCGTCAGGCGCGGCAGATACTTGTGGCGCAGATCCTCCGATCCGAACCGGTCGATCATCCACGAGGCCATGTTGTGGATCGAGATGAAGGCCGCCGTCGGCACGTCGCCATAGGACAGCGCCTCGAAGATCAAGGACGCGTCCAGGCGCCCCAGGGCCGAGCCGCCCACGTCCTCGCGCACATAGATGCCGGCGAATCCCAAGGCCGCCGCCTGGCGGATCACATCGACGGGGAAGTGCTTGTCCTCGTCCCAGCGAGCCGAGTGCGGGGCAAGCTCCTCCCGCGCAAAGGCGCTGGCGGCGTCCCAGATGGCCCGTTGATCGTCGTTCAGCGTGAAGTCCATGCGCGATTCCTCTGGTCGGAGGCATGAACCCGCCTCCGTTTTATTGGGGTCAGGAGGTGACGCGGCGCGCGCGGCCTGTCAATGTCGCGGCGATTGAGCAAACCGGAATCGACCAACCGATGACCGACCCCATCTCCGCCACGCCCGAGCCCGTCGCCGCCGCTCACGCGTCCGACGTGGACCGCAACCTGGCCCTGGTCGTCTACGCCCTGCTCTTCTCGTCGATCTTCTTCGCCGGCATCCCGGCCCTGATCGCCGTGGTCATCGCCTACGCGCAGCGCGATCAGGCCACGCCGCAGATCGTCAGCCACTACAATTTCCAGATCCGCATCTTCTGGATCGCCCTGATCCTGTCGGTGATCGCGGCGCTGTGCGGAACCTTCGGTCTGATCGCCGGCATCGGCGACATCTTCCAGTACGCCGTCCGCGGCGACTGGAGCGCCTGGGACGTGGTGGAGTTCGAGTTCAACGAAATCCGCTTCGATCCGGCCATGATCAGCCTGATGATCGCCGCGGTGGTGTTCACGGTGATCGCCACCATCTGGCTGCTCTGCGCCCCGGCCTTCGGTTTCATCCGCCTGCTGGGCCAGCGGGCCATCGGCCAACGATAAGCATCCTCGCCTCAATGCAGCTTGAGCCGCCCGGAGACCCGGCGGTGCAGCAGGCGTGACAAGGCCAGGATGACCGTGCGCCGGATCCCGATCACCGCCCTGTGGTGGGCGAGGTGGAGGGATATGTAGGCCCACTTAGCCAGCAAGCCCTCGATCAGGAAGTTGGGACCGCCCAGGCCGCCCATCAGCGAGCCTATCCCCCGCCCCTCGCCTAGCGAAATCAGCGAGCCGCGATCGCGATAGACGAAGGGACCGGTGTCCTTGCCGGGGTTGATCAGCGCCCGCGCCAGATAGGCGGCCTGCTGCGACGCAGCCTGGGCGCGCGCCGGCACAGGACGGTCGTTGGGACCGGGCGCCTGGGCGCAGTCGCCCATCGCATAGACGCCGTCCACGGAGGTGCGCAGGCGGTCGTCGACGATGAACTGATTCAGCTTGCCGGTCTCCAGGCCGAACGTCTCATGGAGGTCGTCGGCCTTCACCCCGGCCGCCCAGACGATCAGGTCGGCGGCGACATCGCCCTTGCTGGTCACCAGCTTGTCCGGGTGCACGGCCTCCACCTTGGCGTCGGTCAGAAGCTCGACGCCCTTGGCCTTCAGGGCTCGCGCGGCCTTGTCGGAGACCCGCTTGGGCAGTCCGCCCAGAATGGCGGGCGCCGCCTCGATGATGGTGACCTGCAGCTTGAAGCGCTGCTCGTCGGACAGGCCGGCGGACAGTTCGTCATGGCCCTCGATCAGTTCGGTGGACAGCTCCACCCCGGTCGCGCCCGCGCCGACGATGGCGATGCGAAGCACCCGCTCGTCGGAATAGGCCGCGCCCAGAAAGGCCGAGGTCAGGCGGCTGTTGAACGCCTCGGCGTCGGCCACATCCTCCAGGCGATGGGCATGCTCGGCCGCGCCGGGCGTGCCGAACAGGTTGGCGCCGCTGCCCAGCGCCAGGATGAGTGTCTTGAACGTCAAGGTCCGCTCGGCGACCAGCGTCTTGCCGTCGTCGTCCTTGATCTTGGCCAGGGTGACGGTCCTGCTCTTCGGATCCAGCTTGATCAGGTCGCCCAGGGTGAAGCTGAAGTGGTTGCGCCGCCCCAGCAGTGGGTAGGACAGGCCCTCCTGGTGGCTGTCGAGGGAGCCCGCGGCCACCTCGTGCAGGCTGGGCTTCCAAAGGTGGAAGATCGACCGGTCGATCAGCAGCACGCGGCGGCGGCCTTCGCGCGCGCCCAAGCGCCGCCCCAGCCGGGCGGCCAGCTCCAGGCCGCCGGCGCCGCCGCCGATGATGAGGATGTCGTGGTTCATGGTCTCACAACTCGGGGCCGGCGCTGTAGTTCAGCCGCCCTGGAGGCGACGATATGGCGGGCGGCTGGGCACGCCCGCGTCATGGCCCTTGCCACCGGCATGCGTGTCGGCGACTAAGACGGCCATGAGCCTTCCCCCTCGCCGCCTATCCCGCCCTTCGTCTTCGCCGCCTGCGTCAGGCCGACTGGGTCCGACGCCTTGTCCGCGAGACGGTGCTGACCCCGTCCGATCTGATCTGGTCGATGGTGGTGCATGAGGGCGAAGGCCGCGTCCCGGTCGCCTCCATGCCGGGGGTCGAGCGCCTGTCGGTGGCGGAAGCGGCCAAGGCCGCTGTTCAGGCTCGCGAGCTGGGCATCCCCGCCATCGCCATCTTCCCGCACATCGACGGGGCCCGCAAAGACGCCAGCGGCTCCATCGCCGCCGATCCTGACGGCGTCATTCCCCGCGCGGTCAAGGCCATGAAGGACGCCGCGCCGGAAGTCGGCATCATGTGCGACGTGGCCCTGGACCCCTTCACCAACCACGGCCACGACGGCGTGGTCGAAGGCGGCAAGATCCTCAACGATCCGACCATCGAACGCCTCATCGAACAGGGGCTGATGCAGGCCGAGGCCGGCGCCGACATCCTGGCCCCGTCGGACATGATGGACGGTCGTATCGGCGCTCTGCGCACAGCGCTGGAAAGCCATTCGCATCAAGACGTTATGATCATGTCTTACGCGGCGAAATACGCCTCGGCCTTCTACGGCCCGTACCGCGACGCCATCGGCTCGGCCAAGCTGTCGGCCGGTCAGGGAGACAAGAAGACCTACCAGATGGACCCGGCCAACACCGAGGAAGCCATCCGTGAGGTCGCCCTCGACATCGCCGAAGGCGCCGACATGATCATGGTCAAGCCGGGCCTGCCCTATCTCGACATCGCCCGCCGCCTGGTCGAGACCTTCTCCATGCCGACCTTCGCCTTCCAGGTCAGCGGCGAGTACGCCCAGATCAAGGCCGCCGCCGCCAACGGCTGGATCGACGAGGAGCGCGCCATGCTGGAGACGCTGGGCGCCTTCAAGCGCGCCGGGTGCGCCGGGACGATCACCTACTTCGCCCCCGTCGCCGCCCGCCTCCTAGGCGCCTAGATCTGTCGACGGCCGCCGCTTGTGACGGCATGCACGATCGAGAACGTCGTCCTCGCGCCGTCGGCCGCCGCGAAGATCGCCTGCTGAGCCATTCCCGCGGCGCAATCGCCCGCCGCCAGGACATTGGCCATGGAGGTTTCGCCCTGATCGTCGCGCCATACCGCGCCGTCCTCTCGGAGACGAAGGCCCAGCGCTTCGACGAGAGCGCCCTGGGTTTGACGCGGGCGCAGCCAAAGGGACTCGATAGGAACCTGCGTCCCATCCTCCAGAACGACGCCGCTCAGACTATGGCCGTCCTTTCCGATCACCTTAACGACCGCGCGCCGTTCCACCGCAACGCCGTCATTTTCCAGCAGGGCGACGGTCTCGCTCGGCGCCGCTGAAGGGACGAAGACGGTCATCCTCCCCGCCCAGTTGCGCAGGAACAGGGCGTATTCGGCCAAGGCGACGTCCTGCAGCAACACCCCCCAATGCTCATCGCGATGTTCGTGGCCATCGCAGAACGGGCACGCATGAACGCCCCTTCCCCACTGCCCGGCCACCCCCTCGATGTCGGGCAGGTGGTCCGCAAGCCCGGCCGCCAAAAGAACCTTGCGGCCATGGACGGATCGCCCAGTGTCCATGCTCACCATCATGCCCTCACCGTTGCTTTCCAGCCCCAGCACAAGACCGTCCAGCCGCTGGACAGTCTTGTAGCGGGCCAGTTCCTGGTGACTGATCGCTCGAAAATCAGCGGGCAGTATGCCGTCCCGGGACAGATAGCTGTGCATCGCCGGCGCTGCGGCGTTGCGCGGGGCGCCGCCATCGATCAGCAGCGCGCTCAGACCCGCGCGGCCTGCGATCAGGGCCGACGACAGACCGGCGGGGCCGCCGCCGATAATGATGATGTCATATTGGTCTTGCATGGCTTGCCTCCGTTGCGAAATCACGCAACTTCATATGTTTCATATGCGCCAGGAGCAAGACTTACGTCACATTAAATGTTTCCTGATTATGGCTTGAGCGTCGAGGCAGGATGACTGAAGTCTGCCGATACAGTCGCCGCCCCTGTGAGGACCCGTTGAGAACCGACAGTCGATTGTCCCGCATGCTGCATGTCCTGCTGCACATGGCGCAGGCGGATGGCCCAATGACCTCCGAACAGGTCGCCGCCATGTTAGGCACCAACCCAGTGGTCGTGCGCCGGACCATGGGTGGGTTGCGAAGCGCGGGCTATGTAACGTCTGAAAAGGGCCACGGCGGCGGCTGGACCCTGGCGGCGAACCTCTCCGACCTTTCCTTGCTCGACATCCACAAAGCCGTCGGCGGGCCCAAGCTGTTCGCCATCGGCCACGATTCCGACAACCCTGATTGCGCCGTCGAGAGAGCGGTCAACAAGGCCCTGGACCAAACCCTCGCTCAGGCCGAAGCTCTTCTTCTGAGCAAGCTCTCCGACGTGACCCTCGCGGACCTAGCCCAAGATTTCGCTCGGTTATGCAGCCCACCCCGCCCTTGAACCGGATTGAAATCGTCACCGCCGTCATCCGTGACGACGACGGGCGCTGGCTGGTGGTCCGCAAGCGCGGCTCTTCGATCTTCATGAAGCCGGGCGGCAAGCGCGAGCCCGGCGAGGACGACCTGACCGCCCTCGCCCGCGAGGTGCGCGAGGAGCTGGCCTGCGGGATCGTCGACCCCGTGCTTCTGGGGGCCTTCGAGGCGCCCGCCGCCAACGAGCCGGATACGACCGTCCGCGCGGTCGTCTATCTGGCCCGCATCGATGGCGAACCCGTCGCCCAGGCCGAGATCGAGGAAGCCCTGTGGCTGGACGTCGAGGCGCCGGGCGAACGGAAGCTGGCGCGGCTGCTGACGGAACAGGTGCTGCCAGCCGTCCGCGCCCTTTAGCGCCCTACTTCTCGGTCCGCTCCAGCAGCGCCTTCATCTCGTCCTGCCAGAGCACGGCCCAGGTGTGACTGCCGTGGCCCTTGGTGTTCTCGCTGGCGGGGATCAGGATGTACTTCGCCGTCGGCAGGCGCTTGGCCGCCTCCAGGTCAATGCCCAGTTCCGGCGGATTGATGAAGTCGTCCGCCGAGTTGATCCACGTCATCGGGACCTTCACCGCGTCCAGCTTGGGCCACGGGTTGTAGTTCCGCGACGACGACACCTGGTACAGGAAGTCGTTGGCGTCGATGCCGGCCATGCGGCGCGTCACGTCGGCCTCGACGAACTTGTCGGTCGCCTCGCGGGTCGGCAGGGCCTTTTGCATCGGGATGGTCGAGGAGCCGGCCAGAATCAGGAAGTTGGTCGCGATGCGCAGACCCTGCTGCGGCTGGGTCGTATAGTTCCCGCCGTTCCAGGCCGGATCGCTGGTGATCCCGTCGATGGTCATCTTGCGCCACAGGCGGTTGCGGCCGGCGATTTCGGTCGGCAGGCAGGCCATGGGCATCATCGCCTGCGAGAACGTCGGATACTGCTCGGCCCAGACAAAGCCGTGCATGCAGCCCATCGAGGTGCCGAACAGCAGGCGCAGGTGATCCACGCCCAGACCCTTGGTCAGCAGCTCATGCTGGGCCGCGACCATGTCGTCATAGTCGTACTGCGGGAACTTGGCCTTCAGGCCGTCGCTGGGCTTGGAGCTTTTCCCGTGGCCGATGTTGTCGGGCATGATGATGTAATACTTGGCCGGGTCGAGCACGCCGCCGGGCTTGTAGAGCTCCTCGGCGAACTGCGGGCTGAGGAACTGTTTGCCGGTCCCGCCCGTGCCGTGCAGCACCATCACCGCGTTGGTGATCTTGCCCTTGGCGTCGCGCCTGGGCTCGCCCAGGGTGGTGTAGTGCAGGCGCAGCTCCGGCAGGGTCTCGCCCGTGCCGAACTTGAAGTTCCTGGCGACGTAGTCGCCTTCCTTGATCGGCCAGGCGGTCTGGGCGACGGCGCCCGTGGCCAGGCTCAGGGCGGCGGCGGCCGCCAGGCATAGAGCTTTGAATTTCATCACTTCCCCCTACTTCTTCTTGTTCAAACGGGCGACCAGGCTGGAGGTGTCCCAGCGGCGCCCGCCCAGACCCTGCACATCGGCGTAGAACTGGTCGATCAGGGCCGTGCCCTCCAGCCGCGCGCCGTTGGTCCGCGCCTCGTCCAGGGCGATGCCCAGGTCCTTGCGCATCCAGTCGACGGCGAAGCCGAAGTCGAACTTGCCCTGGGCCATGGTGGGCCAGCGGTTCTCCATCTGCCAGCTCTGGGCCGCGCCCTTGGAGATGGCGGTCAGCACCAGATCCGTATCGAGCCCGGCCTGGGTGGCGAAGTGGACCGCCTCGGCCACGCCCTGGACCACGCCGGCGATGGCGATCTGGTTGCACATCTTGGTCAGTTGGCCCGTGCCGGTCTCGCCCATGTGGGTGATAGCCTTGGCGTAGGCGTCCATCACCGGCTGAGCGCGGTCGAAGGCGGCCTTGTCGGCTCCGACCATGATGGTCAGCTGGCCGTTCTCGGCCCCCGCCTGCCCGCCCGACACCGGCGCATCGACGAAGCTGCGGCCAGCCTTGGCGCAAAGTTCGCCCATTTCGCGGGCCACCCTGGCGCTGGTGGTGGTGTGGTCGACGATGATCCCGCCTTCGGCCATGGTCGCGGCGGCCTGCGGAACCACGCCGCGCACGTCGTCGTCATTGCCGACGCACAGGAAGACGATCTCGGCCCCGGCCGCCGCCTCGCCGATGGTCGCGCCGGCCCGGCCGCCATGGGTTTGCACCCAGCGCTGGGCCTTTTCCGGACTGCGGTTGAAGACGGCGATCTCGTGCCCGGCCTTGGCCAGATACCCCGCCATGGGAAAGCCCATGACACCAAGACCGATGAAAGCGACTTTCATGCACCAACTCCCAACCACGGACGCTGCCTGCGGTTAGGCCCAGCCGAGCTTTCCAGCAACCCCATCTTAACGGGCCGGCGTCATGTTGAAGGCCTTATCAAGGTTAAGGACGCGCCATGGCGATCGGCAACGACGCTCCGATCATCATCAAGAAGGTCAAGAAGGGCGGCGGCCATGGTCACCATGGCGGCGCCTGGAAGGTGGCTTACGCCGACTTCGTGACCGCCATGATGGCGTTCTTCCTGCTCATGTGGCTGCTGTCCTCGACCACCGAGGAACAGCGCCAAGGCATCGCCGACTATTTCGCCCCGGCCAGCGTCACCGACAGCACCAGCGGCTCTGGCGGCATCCTGGGCGGCACCGCCCTGGGTGAAGAAGGCGACCAGTCCCGCGGCTCGCAGGCCATCGTCGAGGCCACCGCTCCCCAGGCCCCGCCGGACGCCATCGAACAGGGCCAGAGCGCCCGCACCGGCGCCGCCCTCGACAACGCCACCGAGGACGCCCTGCGTCAGGCGCTGATGAAGAAGGAGAACGACAGCTTCGCCTCCGCTGCCCAGTCCCTGCGCCAGTCTTTGCAGGACATGCCGGAGCTGGCCGAACTGTCGAAGCAGATCTTCATCGACCAGACCCCGGAAGGCCTGCGCATCCAGCTGGTCGACCAGGAAGGCCGCTCGATGTTCAAGGAAAGCGCCGCCACTCCCAACGACCGCGCCCGCGTCCTGCTGCGCGCCATCGCCAAGATCGTCAACGAGCTGCCCAACCGTCTGACTATCTCCGGCCACACCAGCGCCAACGCCAGCGGCCGCCAGTCGGACGCCGACTGGCCGCTGTCGGCCAACCGCGCCAACGCCGCCCGCCAGATCCTGCAAGGCGCCGGCGTCGACGGCGACCGCATCTATCAGGTGTCGGGCAAGGCCAATTCCGAGCCGCTGTACCCGGACGATCCGACCCTGGCGGGCAACCGTCGGATCTCCATCGTCCTGCTGCGCGACAAGCCCGTCCTGCCGGCCAACGGCGGTTTCTGAATCCGCGGCCCCTGCGACAAATCCGGCGTCTTGCGCGTTGGCGCAAGATGGCTCCTAATCCTCTTAGGGGTTGGGGCGTAAAGGGCGCCGACGGGCAGTGACGCAACATTTTCCGACGCGACAGCTTCGGTTCTTTCTGACGGCGCCGAACCCGTGCCCGTACCTGCCCGGCCGCCTTGAGCGCAAGGTGTTCGCGCACCTGCCCCTGACCGACGGACCGACCGTCAATGACGGCCTCACCCAGGTCGGTTTCCGCCGCTCGCAGAACATCGCCTACCGGCCGGCTTGCGAATCGTGCCGGGCCTGCGTGTCGGCCCGCGCCTGCGCCCGCGAGTACGTGTTCTCCCGTTCCGAGCGGAAGGTCATCAACCGCAACGAGGACCTGGAACGCCATCTGGTCGAGGCCGAGGCGACGATGGAGCAGTTCGACCTGCTGCGCCGCTACCTCAACGCCCGCCACGCCGAGGGCGGCATGGCCGACATGACCTGGCCCGACTATGTCGCCATGGTCGAGGACACCGCCGTCCGCACCCACATGATCGAATACCGGCGCAAACCGCAGGACCGCGGCCCCGGCGACCTGATCGCCTGCGTGCTGGTCGATGTCCTCGCTGACGGCCTGTCGCTGGTCTACAGCTTCTACGAGCCGACGATGCCCAAGCGCAGCCTGGGCTCCTTCGTGATCCTGGACCACATCGTCCAGGCCTGCCTGACCAGCCTGCCCTACGTCTATCTGGGCTACTGGGTCCCGGGCAGCGAGAAGATGGCCTACAAGGCCCGCTTCTCCCCCTGGAGATCCTCAAGCCGGGCGGCTGGGCGCTGATGAGCGCCCGCGACCGCGCCATGGAGGCTCCGGCGGCGGACGTGGACCAGCCCTCGCGCAAGCCCTTCGACTAGGCCGTGCGGGCGCGCCTCCGCCACGCGTACCAGCTCAGCCCGACCGCCAGCCAGACCGCCAGCAGGCCGTAGGGCCGCCAGTCGGTGCCGAAGCCCAGCGCCGCGATGATCACGGCGGCGATCCCGCCCAGGGCGGCCAGCACCTGCACCGTGCCGCGATTGAACTTCAGCCGCGCGGCGGCGTGAACCTCCGGATGGGCGCGAGCGACGTTGAACGCCGCCAGGCAGGTGCCGAAGTACTTCATCATCGTCGGCACGTTCACCGCCAGCAGCAGGAACAGCAGGCTCGACGGCAGGAACACCGCCGCCACGCAGCCGCCCAGGGCGACCAGGCTGGCGATATGCGGCGTGCCGAACTTGGGGTGCACCCGGCCGAGCGCCGCCGGCAGCACGCCGGCCCGGCCCATGGCGAACAGAAAGCGGGCATAGACCAGGAAGACCGCGTTCATCGACTTGGCCAGGGAGAACACGGCTGCGGTGACGATCAGCGGCGTGGCGATCGGGCCGAGCACGGCCTTGGCCGCGTCCAGCAGCGGCGCCTCGCTGGCGGCAAGGCCTTCGACGCCGATGGCGCTCATGGCGGCGAAGGTCACCGACAGGTAGATGACCATGGTCAGGACCAGGGCCCCGGCCATGCCCAGGGGGATCTTGCGCTCGGCGTCCTCGACCTCTTCGCCGACTTCCGTCGCCGTCTCGATGCCGAGGAAGAGCTGGATCATCAGCGGCAGCGCCGCCAGGATCGGCAGGATGCCGCCCTCGGTCGCCTCGATGAACAGGCGAGGCTCGAACCTTGGCGCGGCGGCGAAGACGAAGATGCTGAGCGCGCCCAGCAGCAGGAACATCAGGATCGTCTGCGCCCGCGCGGCCACCGCCACACCCACATAGTTGAGCGCGAAGATCAGGCCGAAGAAGCCCAGGATCGTCGGCGCCGCCGGCAACGGCAGCACCATGGACAGATAGCTGATCAGCACCCGGGCCAGGACGATCATCACCACCGCGTTCGACAGCACGCGCATCCAGACGATGGCGAAGGCCAGGGTCGGGCTAGTGAACCGCCTCTGCCACTCGAACGAGGCCGCCGTACGCGGCGCGGTGGACGACAGATAGGCATAGACCACGGCGAACAGGCCCATGGGCAGGACCGCCAGCATGGTGGCGATCAGCACGCCGTCGCCGCCGATCTTCGCGGCCGGGCCGAGCACGGTGAAGATGGCCGCGCCGACCGCGGTCCCCGCCCCCAGCATGATGAGGTCGATCAGGCGGACGCTATGGCGAAGGTTTGCGGTCATCGGCGGTCCGTTCTCAGAACTGGCAGGCTGCGGCCGAGGCGGCCGGGTCCCGCGTGAAGGCGTAACCCTCGCGCGGCGCGCCTCGCGGCGAATAGACGATGGTCTTGGTCTCGTCACCGCGACGGATGACCAGGCGAAGGCTTCGGGTCGGGTCCTTGCGGACCTCGTCGATGGGATCGGTCTCGGTGATCACGTCGCCATCGAGGACACCGGCCTTGGCGGCCGCTGAGCCTGGGACGAGATCGCGGACGATGCGGGCGTCGTTGAGCGAGGCGCGTGCGAAGCCCAGTTCGAACGGGCGGCTTTCCTTGGCGACCACCGTGAAGCAGGCGGCGAAGCGATCGGCTGGCTTCAGCAAGCCGCCTGACACCATGTGATCGTAGTCGGCGCGGGCGCGCTCGGCCCCGATCTCCTGGCCGACCAGGGCAAGCCAGTCGTCGGCGCCATAGGGCTGGCCCGCCGTGCTGCGCCGATACATGGCCTTGGCCAGATCATCCAGGCTGCGCTTGCCGCCGCTGGCCTTGCGGATCGCCGCGTCGGTGTTGAGCAGATAGAAGAACCCGCGCCCATAGGGAATCGTCTGGGCGATGGGATCGCTCCAGAACAGCTTGCTCCCTTCGGCGTTGCTCAAGCCCCGATAGGGGTTCGAATAGTAGGCCTGCGCCTTCTCGTTGAGGTCTTCCAGCAGGCGGTCGGCGGGCAGCAGGCCCGCGCGATGGGCCAGCATCACCGAGTAGTATTCGGCCATGCCCTCGCTGTACCAGGCGGTGTCGCCATGCTCGCCCTGCATGCGCGGCCAGTTGTGGGCCATCTCGTGGGCGACCAGACCCTGCAGGTCGTCCAGGCTCGGCTTGGCCGGCGGGTGGTAGCCGAACATGAACGAGCGGCCGAGCGCGCTGCCGCCCACGCCCTTGTAGGGGTTCTGCCGCATGAAGACGCGGTAGTCGCCGCCTGCATCCCCGAAGAAGGCCGCCATGGGATTGAACAGCGCCTCGGTGCGCTCGCCCAGGGCCTTGGCGTCGAAGGGCGGCTCTCCCAGCCAGTAGAGGCTGAAGCGGCCCGGCTGCGCCGGATGGCTCTTGAGCGGCCCGGCGGCGAAGTAGCTGAACGACAGCGCCTCCGACGGCAGGACGATGTCCACCGCCCCGTCGCCATAGGTCCAGGCGCCGCGCGATCCGGCCGGCGACGCCGACAGATCCCAGCGCAGGCGCACCTGCCAGGGCCCAGGCTTCACCGGCGTGGCCAGGAAACCGACGCCGGCGCCGACGAACCCGCCCGCCTCCGTGCGAAGGTCGAACAGCGGGCCGTTGTTGGTCGCGGCGGTGACCGCGCGCGGCGGCGCGGCGTAGCTGACCACCACGTCGCCCTTGCTCGGGCGGCTGGCGTTCCATCGGCGATAGACGCCCTGCGGCGTCGGCGGTTCTTCCGACTGGGTCAGGGGCAGAGGCCCGGCGTCGTCGCGGGCGGTCAGGGCGTCGCCGTCATAGCGCGCGCTGGGAATGCCCACGAGGATCAGCGGCAGGCGCACGACCCCCTCGCCCGCCTTCAGGTCAGGCTTGGCAAGGGTCATGACCACGCCCAGCCGATCCTGCGCGGGACGCGGCGTCAGCACGATGTCCAGCGGCGCCGGCTGGGCGACGGCGGGGGCCGACAGCATCAGCGCGGCGAACAGGGCGAGCATCAGCTTACGTACCATGCCGCGTCTCCTCACCAGGCCTTGCAGGCGCGATCAGACACGCCCGGCTTGCGCACGAAGGTATAGCCTTCCAGCGTATCGCCGCCCTGGACGTAGGTCTTGGGCGCCAGCTGGAAGCAGGGACCGAACGCGTTGGAGTGCGGCTTGAACAGCACGCCGTTCAGGATGCGGTCCTCGAACTCCTTGTCGACCCCCTCGCCCAGTTCGCGCACCACGAACGCCTTCCAGGCGGCATGGTCGAACCGCTGGCCAGCTTCGCGGGCCACGAACAGCGGTTGCAGCGCGTCCTCGAGCCGGCGCTTGCCGCCTGACTTGGCGCGGATGCGGGCGTCGATGTCGGCGAAGTAGAGCGCGCCGCGGTTATAGGGAACGTGGCGGATTTTCTCGTCGCCGAAGCCTGCCTTGGCGATGCGCTCGGCCGTCCAGGTCCGGGCCGCCACGCCGTAATAGCCCTCGGAGATCTCGGCGACCTCTTCGGCATAGTCGGCAATGGTGGTGAAGCCGCCCCGCTTGGGGAGCACGGCGGTCAGATAGGTGTTCAGCCCCTCGCTGAACCAGCTGGAAATGCCCTGCGGCGCTTCGATGCCGCCGGTCCACTGGTGCATCATCTCGTGGGCCAAGGTGCGGCGCGGGCCGATGGCCTTGGGGTCGCGCGGCGCGGAGGCCTGGGACAGCATGAACGAGTTCGGCAAGGCCGTGCCGCCGCCCACCGGCGGCGTGTCGAGGAACCGCATGAACACCCGGTACGGCGGGGGCGGCTGCAGGTACTTCAGGTCCTCGGCGATGAAAGTGTAGAGCTTGGCCGACCAGGCCGCGTCCACCGCCGGATCAAAGGGCGACGCGCCCAGCCAGGCGGCGCTGAACCCATGGTCCTGGCCCTCGGCCGGATAGCGGCCGACGGGTCCGGCGATGTACCAGGACTGCATCAGCCGCGACGGCGGCCCTTTCACCTCGACGGCGCCCTCGCCGAACGAGGCGATGCCCGTCGAGCCGGCGGGCATGTCGCTCAGGTCCCATTTGATGCGGGAGACCCCGCTCTTGATGTGGCTGGGGATCACCAGGAAGCCCGAACCGGCGCCGCTGACGCCGCCGCCCGACGGACGGATGCCGAACGGCGGCCCTTGGCGCGAGCCGACCGGCTGCACCACCGAGCGGTAGCTGATGGTCACGGGATAGCTGACGTCCCGCTGCGCATTCCAATGCCGGAAGTAAGGAAAGCCGCCCGGCGCGGCGGGATCGTCGCTGGAGACCAGCGGCACTTCGCCCGCGGCGTCGATGACCTTCAGGTCCTGCACGCGGTCGGCGATGCCAGGCACGCCGGCATAGACCACCGGCGCCGACAGGCTGAACGGCGCGGCGTCCGACACGTCCTTCAGGGTCGAGACGACCTCGATCCCGGTCACCTCGTCACCCTGACGGACCGGCTTGAAGGTCGCATCGAATGTCTGGGCCTGGGCGGCGCTGGCAAGCGCCGCAAGACCGGCCCCGAGCAGCAGAGCGCGTCGGACCATGGCCCCTTACTCCTTGCCGGCCGGCGTCACCGGCGGCGGCGGCGCGAACGGCTTGATGCTGAAGTGCTGGTAGATCTCGGACGGATAGTAGGCGACGCCGCCGACCATGGTCATGCGCACCTGGCGGATCTTGGAGATGTCCTTGGTCGGATCACCGGCCACCAGCAGGAAGTCCGCCAGCTTGCCGCGCTCGATCGTGCCAAGCTGCTGGTCGCGGCCGAAATAGGTCTCGCAGTCCAGGGTCGCCAGGCGCAGGGCCTTGGCCGCCGGAATGCCGGCCTTCACATATAGCTCCAGCTCGCGATGCAGGGTGAAGCCCGTGCCGTCGTCGGTGCCCGGCAGAAGCTGGACGTCCTTGTCATCGAGCAGCTTGAGCACCTCAAGCACGCGGGTGAAGCCGCCCTGATAGCGCTCGTCATCGTGCGGATGCTTGAGGGTCACGAAGCCGCGCTTGCGGTAGCGCTGGTAGCCGATCGGCACGTGGTCGAGATACGGCGCGTCACCGGCGTTCACCTGCCCGCCCCGGCTCAGCATCAGGCGTTCCAGGATCACGGCGGTGGTGTCGAGCTTGACGCCCTTCTGGCGCATCAGCTCGACGGTCTTTTGTACCTTGGGCGAGTTGAGATCGAGATCGGTCCCCCGCGCCATGCCCGTCAGGCGAAGCGGCGTGCGGGTGTCCTCTTCCGGCGACAGGATCCAGCCCAGCATCAGCTGGTTGACGTGGGCGATGTCGCTGTAGCCGTCATTGATCACGCGGTCGGGTGAGGAGAAAGCCGGCACGTGGCCGGTGACCCCCATGCCCAGGCGATGAGCCTCGGCGGTGACCGGAGCGACCCAGTCCGGGTTGAAGCTGTTGTAGATCTTGATCTGCCAGTAGCCGTGATCGGCGTACCAGCGCACGTCCTTGAGGGCCTCATCGAGGCTGTCGGCGATGAACCCGTGGCGGGCGGAATAAGGACTACGGCCTTCCAGGAAGCCGTTGCGCACGATGCGCGGCCCGGCGATCTCTCCGGCCTCCAGCATCTTCATGCGGCTGAGCAGGACTTCGTTCTCGTTGCCCTGATCGCGGATCGAGGTGACGCCGGCGGCCAGGTTGAACAGGTTCGACGACAGCGACGCGTGATGGTGCATGTCGTGCAGGCCGGGGACCAGCACACCGCCCTCGGCGTCGATGATCGTCTCGCCCTTGGCGGTCGGACGCTTGCTGGCCGGCTCGATGCTGACGATCTTGTCGTCGAAGATCACCACTTCCGACAGTTCGCCCACCTTCATGGCGCGCGGGTCGAAGATGCGGGCGTTCTTGATCCGCACGGGACCGTCGAAGGTATGGGCCAGCTTGACCTTGGCGGCCTTGGCGCTTTGCAGGGCGAGCTCCTGGCTCATCTTCTGCAGCACCTTGAACTCCGCCTCGTAGCCCTCGCGGACCATGCCGCCGTTGGCGAACAGCTCCCCCTTGTCGTCCAGGACGATGGTGCTGGGCTGAAGGTCCAGGCCGCTCATCTCATAGACCGTGAGGTTCACCGCCTTGGCGCCCTCGCCCAGGGTCAGCTTGCGCACCTCGTCCAGGCGCATCGAGCCCGACGGCAGGATCGGCAGGGTCCGGTTCGGCGCCTTCAGCAGGACGCGGGCGAACTGGCCGTCCATCCAGGGGCTGGCGTCGGCCGGCGCGTAGAAGATCGGCTGGGCGGCCTTGACCGTTCCCTTGTCCGGCGCGCTTGACCAGCGAGCAGTCCCGCCGCTCCAGTCGAAGGTCTCATTGACCGGATTGCCGAACAGCGACGAGCCTTCGATGGTCCACTTCACCGGGCGGCCGTCCGGCGACAGGGTGATCTTCTCACGCGCCTTGGGGCCGCGGCCGTTGTTGCTGACGGCGTAGTCGATGGCGACGTTTGAGCCGTCGATCTCGGCGGTCAGGTGACCGACCTTCTCGCCGTTGGCGATCACCACGTAGCGTTCGGTGGCGGCGAAAGCCTGACCGGCCAGGGCGAGGACGGCTGCGCCCGCGAGGGCGAAAGAGCGGAAGGTCATCAGTAGTCCCCCTTAAGGCCGAACGAACTTGCGGACAGCCTCGGCCAGGGCTGCGCGGTTGCCTTCCTCGGTGAACACCGAATGGCCCCCTGGAAATTGAGCCGCCGTCAGGCGGTCGGCGGGCACCCCGGCCTGGTCCAGGGCGTAGCGCCCCCGATAGGCCGGCGTGGTGATGTCGTAGAGCCCCGACGCCCAGAACAGGCGAAGCTTGGGATCGGCCTGCATGGCCTGCCCCAGGAACACATTGGCGTCGGTCATGCCCTCGTGGTTCCAGGCCGCGTTCACCTCCAGATTGAGGGAGGTGTAGGTCTGCGGGCTCTCGAACTTCAGGGCCTTGCGGAAGTAGATCTCCACCGCCTCGGATTCACCCTTGCCCACAGGCACGGCGATGTCCGGCTTGACCGTCCTGGCGCTCGACTTGGGCGGCGCGGGCGCCTTCTCCAGCGAGAACGACAGGCCCGGATCGTCATAGGGCGGACGCTGAGCCGGGGCGTTCAGGCGGCGCGTCGCGCGGCCGTCCAGCTGGCCGGTCCGCAGGCCCTGATCCTTCAGCAGCTCGAACATGAAGTCGCGATTGTTCAGGCGCAGGTCCTTGGACAGGATGAACTCCGCCGAAAGCCCGGTCAGCGCCGCCATCCGTTCGGCGACCTTGCGTTTCTCCGCCGCCGGCAAGCTGGAGCCCTGGATCAGCGCGGCCACATAGTCGGTGCGCGCGAAGGCGACGGCCTCGTCATAGACCTGCTCGACCGAGCGGCCGGCGCGGTCGACCTTCTGATGCCACCAGGCGACGGTGGCGAAGCTGGGCAGGCTGGTGACGAAAGGCATCTCGCGCCCCTCGGCCGCGCCCACCAGCGCGAACAGCAGCACCCCGTCCAGCTTCAGCGCGGCGGCGTCCCTGGCGATCAGCGCGGCTCGGGTCGTGCCGTAGCTCTGGCCCAGGATGTAACGCGGCGAGGCTTCGCGTCCCTGCGCCTTCAGCCATTGCTCGATCACATAGCGGACCGACGCGGCGTCGCCCGTGCGGCTCCAGAACGCCTTGCCGTCCTCGGGCGTGAGCGGGCGACTGTAGCCCGTGCCCACCGGGTCGATGAACACCAGGTCGGCGGCGTCCAGCGGGCTGACCGGATTGTCGATCAGGGTCTGCTCCGCGCCCTCGCCCACCCGACGTTTCGGGCCGAAGGCTCCGAAATGCAGCGGGGTCGTCGATGCGCCCGGCCCGCCGTTGAAGATGAACAGCACCGGCCGCGAGGCGTCCTTCATTTCCGTGCGGACATAGGAGGTGGTGATGATCGACGCCTTGGCGGTCCCGGTCGCATCCGGAACGAAGGTCTCGGCGACGATCGCGCGGTAAGCCACCTTCTGATCATTGAAGCGGCCCACATGGCTCGTTTCGGCCTTCAGAGGCGCACGCGCGACGGACGTGGAGGCGGCCGGCGATGTCTGGGCCTGAACCGCCGCGGCGGAACTCAGGAGCAGCAGCGCGGCCAGGGCGGCGGGTCGTAGCACCATCGTTGTTTCCCCCTTCCGCGGACGCACCACGGAGTCTGCATCATCCTACCCGCGAGCCTCGGCATTTCTATTCGAAGTGCGAGGAGCGTCGGGCGGATGTGACAAGTTCAATGCAAATCCGCTAACGGCGCCGCATAGCCTATGCCGACGCCTATCCACGTCGCCGGCCATTCGAAAAGAAAATCCGTCGCGCCCCGGCTAGGCTGATCCTGAAGCGATCAAATGGGGGTGCTGCATGACTTCGATGACCAAACGCGGGTGGCTGGCCGGCGCCGCCTCGATCGCTGGTCTGGTCGCGGCCAGCGGCGCCCTCGCCCAATCGAGGCCCTCGACGGGCGGCCCGTTCATCACTCGGCATACCGGAACGTTCAACGGCAAGAAGCTGAGCTACACGGCCACGGTCGGCGAGACGATCCTGCGCGACGCCGCCGGCGTGGCCACCGCCCGTTTCGTCAGCACCTCCTACGTGCGCGACAAGGCCGATCCGGCCCGCCCCGTAGTGTTCGCCTTCAACGGCGGGCCCAGCAGCTCTTCCCAGACCCTGCACATGATGGCGCTCGGGCCCAAGCGCCCGCCCGTCGCCCAGGACCCGCGCGCGCCGGAGCCGGCGCCGAGCCTGATCGACAACACCTTCAGCATCCTCGATACGGCCGACATCGTCATGGTCGATCCGGCGGAGACGGGGTTCAGCCGCGTCCTGCCCGGCGGCAAGCGCGAGTACTTCTATTCGGTGGAGGGCGACAGCCAGTCGGTGTCGGACTTCCTGACCGCCTGGTGCAAGGCCAACGGCCGCGAGGCCTCGCCGAAGTTCGTGCTGGGTGAAAGCTACGGCACCCTGCGCGCCGCCTTCATGGCCGGCCAGCTGGCCAAGACCCTGCCCCTCGACGGCGTGTTCATCTTCGGCCAGGCCGTGAACATGATCGAGACGAGCCAGCGGGCGAAGAACGCGATCTCCTACGCCACCAACATCACGGCCCTGGCCGCAATCGCCGCCTATCACGGCAAGGCCGAGCGCAGCGACCGGCCGATGAATGTCATCATCGACGAGGCCTACGCCTTCGGCATGGGCGAGTACCTGTGGGCCCTGATCCGGGGCAACGACCTGCCGGCCGCCGAGCGCCAGGCCATGGCCAAGAAGCTGCAGGCCATGACCGGCGTCACAGCCGAGTACTATCTCGCCAACGACCTGGTGATCACCAAGATGGCCTTCCAGCGCGAGCTGCTGAAGGACGAGGGCCTGATGGTCGGCATGTACGACGCCCGCTATGTCGGCCCGCTGCCCAAGCCCGGCGAGCGCCTGCCCGACCCGTCGTTCAAGCCTATCGGCGCCATCGGCCCGATGATGCTGGAGCACTACGCCAAGAACCTGGGCGTCACCTGGCCGGCGTCCGACTATCGCTCGTCGGCGCCGCAGACCGGCGGCTGGACCTGGGCGCCGACGCTGGGCCCCGGCGGACCGTTCTTCGACTTCGACTATCAGTCGGAGATCTCGAAGGCCTTCGCCGCCAATCCACGCTTCCGGCTCATGGTCGGCACCGGGATCTTCGACCTGACCACCACGGTGGGCCCGGCCCGCTATCTGATAACCCAGAGCGACTATCCGCGTGATCGCGTCGTTCAGCGTCAGTACGAAGGCGGCCACATGGCCTACACCAACGAGCCGACGCTGAAGGCCTTCACCGACGACATCCGCACCTTCGTGACGGGCGGGCGGTTCTAGACCGCCCTCCTCCACACCCTCAGCTGAGCGCCGAGCGATAGAAGGCCCGCAGGGCGTCTGTCGCCTGGCGGCGGCTGGCGGCGTTCGAGAACACCGCGTGGCCGGCGGGATAGACCTCGTGCGTGAACCGGCCCTTGGGCAGGTCGGCGGCCAGATACTCCTCCATCGGCCCCGCATAGGGGATGGTCAGGTCGTAGTAGCCCAGCATCAGGATGACCTTCAGCCGCGCGTTCTTGGCCATTAGCTCCTTGAACATCAACGGCATGCTGACCGGCCCACGCGACGTCTGATGGTTCCACTGCTCGTTGGCCGGATAGGACAGGCGGATGTAGCCGCTGGCCGGCTTGTAGCCGAACTCACCCTGGAACAGACCCTCGACCGCCTTGGTCAGATCGTACTTGAGAGTGTAGGGCGAGGTCGACGGATCGTCGTACGGCGCCTTGCGCGTATCGGTGATGCTGCGCGGCGCCTTGGCCCGCGCGTCCGATCCGCCGATGCGCTCGCCCGTCTCCGTCAGCAGCTCCTTCACGAACCTGTCGGTCGGCACCTTCAGCCCCGAGGCCTGGATGCCCGCGGCCGCGAAGCCGGTATAGCGCGAGACCTGCTCGGCGATCTTCGCCGCCTCGCCCGGGGCGATCTTGTCGCCCTGGGCCAGGGCCTTGGCGTAGGGGCCGGAGCTGAAAGCGTGCGCCTCGGCGGCCACCGCCTCGACCTTGCGGTCGGTATAGGCGCCCTTCTTGTGGAACCAGGCCGCCGCCGCCTGACTGGGCAGGGCTTGCACCGCCGGATCGGCGTGACCGGCCAGGGGGGCGCTGCCCCGCGTCGCCGTCGACGGCGAGACCAGGACCACGCCGTTCATGGCGATCGGCTGCGGACCGGCGGCCAGCATCTCGGCGACGAAGCCGACGCGGATCCCGGCATAGCTTTCGCCCACCAGGAACTTCGGCGAGGCCATGCGGTCGTTTTGCGTAAGCCAGATGCGGATGAACGCGGCCATGGCGGCGGCGTCCTCTTCCACGCCCCAGAACTCCTTCTCGGCGCCCGGCGTCAGGAAGCGGCTGTAGCCCACGCCCGGCGGATCGACGAACACCAGGTCGGAAGTGTCGAGCAGGCTCTCGGGATTGTCGGCGAAAGCGAAACCATCGGCGTTGTCGGCATTGACGGTCAGGCGCGGCGCCAGCCCCTCACGCAGGGCGATGGTGGCGCCGCCCGGGCCGCCGTTGAACAGGAAGGTCACTGGCCGGCGGCTCGAGGCGCCCTGCACGAGATAGGCCGCGGAAAACACCGTCGTACCCGGCGCACCCGCCTTGGTCGGCAGGATGATCTCGGAGGCGACGCCCCGATAGGCGATGGCCTTGCCGCCGATGGTCACGGTCCCGGACATGCTCGCCGGCGCCGGGATATCGGCGGCGGCGGCCCGCGCCAGGGCCGGTGAGGCCAGCCCGACGCCGGTCAGCAGAAGCGATGCTGCGGAACGGGCGCCCAGCGCCCGGCGAGTGAGAAGCGACATGCGTTTTCCTTGCGGGCGAATGGGCGTCAGCGCGCGGCGCGAGCCGGCTTCACCGTGTTGATGTAGCGGTCGCGGAGCTCGCGGTTGCGGGCGGTCATGGGCTGCTCGGCGCCCTCGACGAACACCCGGCGGGCCACGGTGCTCGTCTCCAGGGGATCACCGCTCCACAGGACCAGGTCGGCCGCCTTGCCCGGCGCGATGCTGCCCCGCGTCTCCTCCAGCCCGAAGATCCTGGCCGGATTGACCGTGATGGCCGCCAGGGCGCGCTCCCACGGCAGGCCGAAGCGAACCGTGCGCCCCGCCAGGAAGCGCGGCGTGCGGATGAGGAAGACGATACGCGCGATCCCCGGCTTGAAGGCGATCAGCACCCCGGCCTGATCCAGTATGGCGGCGTTGCGATAGGTGGCGTTCAGGCTGTCGAAGGTGAAGGCCTGATTGTCCTCCGCATCCAGGATGACCGGGACCTTGGCGGCGGCGATCTCGCCCGCCAGCATCCACGCTTCGGCAGCGCCGGACAGGACGACGCGGATATTCTCTTCCTTCGCCACGTCGAGAACCAGCCGGATGTCGGAGGCGCGGTTCACCTCGACCAGCAGCGGCGAGCGCCGCTCCGCGATCGGGACCAGGGCCTGCAGGTCGGCGCGCGACAGGGACAGGGCGTCCAGTCGGGCCTCGTCGACGCGGCCAGCCTTGTAGTCGCGTGCCAGGGCCAGCGACTGCTTGACCAGCCCGCGCCAGGCGCCGCGCCCGCCGCCGGCGGAAGACGCCCCGCTTTCGCCAAGGGCGGTCAGCACCGCGACGTGCGGCGCGACCAGATAGTCGCCATCGGCCGCCAGGCGGATGAACGCCGCCTGCCCGCCGAAAACCTTGCGCGGCGCGCCGGCGCCCGCGGAGGCGGGATTGGGCGTCAGCACCGCCGAGGTCACGCCCTCGATCCGCGCCTCGGGAATCTGCGGAGAGTTCGGGTTGACGTCGTAGGCGACGTCAAAGCCGGCGCTCAGTCGCGGATCGTTGGAGCCTCGACCGCCCCATCCGCTTCCGATGGTGTCGTTCAGGCCAAGCGACGAGACGGTCGCCACCAGACCGGGCGTCAGGGTCTGGCCGGCGGCGTCGATCACCCGCGCGCCGTCGGGCACGCGCACATTGGCGCCGACCTCGACGATCTTCCCGTCACGGACCAGCACCGCGCCGCGCGGCAGATCACCGGCCGGGCCCATGCTGACGACGCGGGCGTTGACGATGGCCAGGGTCTGATTCTGATTTTGGGCGGACGCGGGCGCGGCTATCAGCAGGGCCGAAGCGGCCGCCAGAACGAGCTTGCGGATCATTGGATCACCTCCCCGGCGCGGGTCTGGGTCGGGCGCTTTTGCACCCCCAGCTCAAAGTCCGATCTTGGCTGGGCCGGCGGCTTGCTCCGGTCGTGCATGACCGCGCCATCGACCAGGACGAGATCGGGCTGGCTGTAGATGCTGAAGGGGTCTGCGCTCCAGATCACCACGTCGGCGTCCTTGCCAGTCTCCAGCGATCCGGTCTTGGCCTCCAGCCCAATGATCTTGGCCGGATTGATCGTCAGCCAGCGGATCGCGTCCTCCGGGGTGACGTTCAGGCCCGCCTCGCGCCCGGCGGTCATGGCCCGCCCGGCCTCGTGGTTGAGGTATTGCATGATCATCACGTTGTCGGAGTGCATGGCCGCGACGCCGCCCGCCGCCTCGACAAAGGCCGCGTTCTCCATGACGGAGTCATAGGCCTCCATCTTGTAGCCCGACCAGTCGCCCGCCCAGGTCGCCACGGCGATGCCCTCACGCGCCAGGACCGGCGCGATCTTGAAGGCCTCCAGCGCATGGTGGAAGGCGGCGATCTTGAAGCCGAACTCGCGCGACAGATCGATCATCTGCAGCATCTCGTCGGCGCGATAGCAGTGGACGTGGACCTTCACCTTGCCGTCGAGGGCGGCGGCGACCGTCTCCAGCGACAGGTCGCGGCGTGGCGGCTGGGCGGCCTGTCCGGCGGCGACCTTCTTGCGATAGTCGCGCACCTGCTCGGCATAGGCGGAGGCGGCCAGGAAGGTCGTGCGATAGCCCAGCATGCCGCCGGCCCGCGTCCCCGGCTTGCCCGGCCCGCCGCCGGTCGGGTTCTCCCCGCAGGCGATCTTCAGGCCGTAGGGCGCGCCCGGATACTTCATGCCCTGGGGCGACAGAGCCGGCACGGTCTTCAAGGTCACCGTGCGGCCGTTGAACAGATTGGCCGACCCCGGAAGGATCATCGCCGTGGTGACCCCGGCGGCCAGGGCGCGCTCGAACATCGGGTCCTGCGGCCAGACGGCATGCTCGACCCAGATGCCGGCGACGTTCGGACCGGACTCATTGGAGCCGTCGCCATTGGCCTCGCCCGGGCTGGAACCGACCCCGATGTGCGAATGCGGATCGACGATGCCCGGAGTGACGAAGCGCCCCTTGGCGTCGATGACGCGCACGCCGGCGGGGACCGCGACGTCACGCCCGACAGCGGCGATCTTGCCGTCGCGGATCAGCAGAACGCCCTGGTCGATGCGCGGTCCCGCCGCGGTCAGCAGGGTCGCGTTGATGATCGCCGTCGGCTCCGAAGGCGCCGGCTTGTAGGTGGACGGAAAGGCGTCGACGTCGAAGCTGGGATCCATGCCGGGACGCGGCGTCGCCGGCGCCTGAGCGGCCGCGAGCGATCCCCAGCCGGCGAGCATCACGCCCGCCGCGATGGCGCATCGACGCCAATGACGCATCTTCATAGTCACCTGTTCCCCGTATAGAGCGCCTGGGCCGCGGCGAGGTCCTGCACGATGTGGCCGAGCGATTTGTAGACCGTGATCTGGTCGGGCGACTGACGCCCCGGAAGGTCGCCGGCCAGAACCTGACCGATCTCGCCGACCACATGATCGTCACCGACCACGCCGGCCGCCTTGGCCCGCAGGAATTCGGCGCCCTGCGCCAAAACCCCTTCGCGGCTGTCGGCGATGAAGCGGGAGCGAAGAACCACATCGTGGTCCGCCTCGCTCGGCCCAGCATAGCTGGAGCCCACCAGATTGACGTGCGTTCCAGGGGCGAGCCACGCGCCCTCCAGGATCGGTTCGGGCGCCGCGCTGACGGTGCAGATGATGTCCGCCCCATTGACAGCCGCCCTGGCCGTCTGGGCGGGCGCGACGGGGATGTCCAGTTCGGCGGTCAGCTTGCTCGCCAGGTCAGAGGCCCGCTCGAACGAGCGCCCCCAGACGGCGATCGACTGAAGCCGGCGCACCTGCGCGACGGCCCGGGCGTGGGCGGCGGCCTGTTCGCCATAGCCGAGGATGGCCAGCCGATCAGCTTCCGGCCTCGCCAACGCGTCGGTCGCCACGGCGCTGGCGGCGGCGGTGCGGATGCCGGTGATCTCTCCCGCATGGGCCACGCAGACCGGCGCCCCGCTTTCCCCGTCGAACAGCACGACCACGCCCTGGTGCGACTGCAGACCCTTGGCGAAGTTCTCCGGAAAGACGCTGACCAGCTTGGCCCCGAACACGGCCCGCTCCCCCAGGGCGCCGGGCATGATCCCGAACATCCGGCCCTCGC